>JBIKOE010000072.1:0-6640 GCA_044358215.1 Crocinitomicaceae bacterium | reverse complement strand
TATCCACAATATCCTCTAAAATAACAACATGCTTGCCCTTTAAATCTGTATTTAATCCAATTAATTCATCTACGCGACCACTCGATTGAGCACCAATATAAGAACTAACTTTTACAAATGATATTTGAATATTACCAGGGATTTCCTTTAATAAATCAGAGGCAAACATAAAAGCACCATTCAAAATAGCGATAAATAAGATTTCTTCTCCAAGATAATCTTTCTGAATTTCGGAAGACAGATTTTTAACCTTGTGTGCTATTTCATCCTTAGAAATAAAAGGACAAAAAACCTTATCGTGAATTTGGCGATCTAATTGCATTATGATTTTGCAAATTTACAATTTAAAGCCGGAAATGTAAAATTTTAGTAGTTTCCTTTGTAAGAAGTTCACTTCCCTTATCTTTGTTGCATGATTTCAAAATGGTATGGTAAAGATTTGCGCTTAGGAGTTCTTGGTGGAGGGCAACTCGGAAGAATGCTCATACAAGCAGCAAACGATTTGAATATTCATATACATTGCCTTGATCCAGATCCAAATGCACCTTGTTCAGAAATCGCACATTCTTTTTCGTGTGGAAGTCTAACAGATTATAATACAGTTCTTAATTTCGGAAGTGATAAACATCTAATTACTGTTGAAATTGAAAATGTAAACGTTGAAGCACTTGTAGAATTAGAAAAAAAAGGAGTTAAAGTATTTCCTCAATCAAATGTACTTAAATTAATACAAGACAAGGGGTTACAAAAAGAATTTTACAAAAAAAACAATATTCCAACTGCAACGTTTGAACTAATTTTATCCAAAGCTGAATTACTTTTAAAAACCGATTATACCTTCGTTCATAAACTTCGAACAGGTGGTTATGATGGAAAAGGAGTGAAAATAATCTCGAATTTATCTGAAGCTGAGCAATCATTTGACGCACCTTCTGTTATTGAAGAAAAAATCGACTTCCAAAAAGAATTATCTGTTTTGGTAGCCAGGAATGAAAAGGGAGAAATTAAAACTTTTCCACTAGTTGAATGTGAATTTAATCCAGAAGCAAATCTTGTTGAATTCTTGTTTTCACCAGCGGATGTAAGTCCTGAAATTGAGCTAAAAGCGAAAGAAATTGCTAGCCAACTTATAGAAAAGCTCAACATGGTTGGCTTGTTAGCAGTTGAACTTTTCCTAACAAAATCAAATGAATTACTTGTAAATGAAATTGCCCCAAGACCTCACAACAGCGGTCACCACACAATTGAATGTTGTACAACTTCTCAATTCTCTCAACACTTACGAGCTATTTTAAATCTACCTCTTGGCGATACTTCCTTAATTCAAGCTGGAGCAATGATAAATCTTGTAGGCGAAATAGAATTCAATGGACCTGTTATTTACGATGGCTTAGAAAATCTTTTATCGATTCCCGGCGTTTTTCCGCATCTCTACGGAAAAGAAATAAGCAAACCTTTCCGAAAAATGGGACACATTACCATCACCGGAAAGAACATAGATGAATTGAAAGCTAAAAGAGATAAAATCAAAGGATTGATTCGCGTAATTAGCCGCTAGTTTAACTGTAAAACCATTGTTAAAGTCATAATGCTGAGAAAAGCATGAAGAAAGAACAAATATGTAAACTCAGTTTGCACTTTCTTAATAAATAAATAACAAGCGAAGACAGGCATTGTAAAAAATGATAAAAGACTTGTGCTTTCAAAGAAAACAGAAAAACTTAGTGCAATAAAAAGTAGTGTAAGAACCCAACTCACTGTTTTATCATGTTTTAATTTCCATAGAATAAAAAATAAAGCCAAGAAAAAAACACTAAACATCAATATAACATCTAGGAAAATCCCTGAGTTAAGTTGCTCTAAATATTGGTCCTTATAGATTAGCGCCAAGAAGAATTGACTAGAAATAACTTTAAAAATCAATGCTAATAAATAGAAATGAAAATACAGATGCTTTTTTTCAAATATGATTTTTCTATTCCAGTATATAAATTGAAAAGAAATTAGAAGAAGAATCGCATCAAAAAGAGGAAAGGGAAAAAGAAATACTCCAGACTCTAAAAATTGAGTTAGTCCATAAACTAAAAGGGTTAATATTACAATGAAAACCGTTCTTTTTTCCCGTGACATCTACTTCCCTAAAACTTCATAGATATAATCAAAAGTAGAGAGAATAACAGGTTCTCCATCTACAACCGCGATATTGTGTTCAAAATGTGCACTTGGCTGTCCGTCTGCAGTTACGATAGTCCACTTGTCATCTAAGGTTTTAACTTTTTCTGTCCCCATGTTTATCATTGGCTCAATTGCAAGAGTTAAACCATTCTGAATTTGCTTTCCGCGCCCTCTTCTACCATAATTTGGAACTTGAGGCTCCTCGTGAAGTTGTTTTCCTAATCCATGTCCCACTAAATCACGCACAACACCATAAGAATGTTTCTCTGCATGCGTTTGAATTGCCCAACCAATATCTTCAATTCGATTGGAAGTGGTGCATTGTTCTATTCCCAAATACAAGCATTCTTTTGTAACCTGCAATAATTTCTTCACCTCCGCGGAAACCTCTCCAATCTCAAAAGTATAAGCATGATCACCGTAATAACCTTTATAAAGTGATCCGCAATCAACAGAAACGATATCGCCATCTTTAAAGGGAATATCGGTAGGCAAACCATGAACAACTTGTTCGTTAATTGATATTAGTAAAGTACTGGGACAACCATACAAGCCTAGAAATCCTGGAAGTGCATCTTGAGAACGAATGTATGCTTCAGCCATTTTATCCAATTCACGAGGCGTTGTACCGGGTTTCATAAACTTGGCAACTAAACCTAGCGTGCGACTTACAATTTGTGCAGCCTCCCGCATGATTTCAATTTCTGCAGCAGTTTTATAACGAATCATTGATTTATTTAATAAAGACATCGACAAAGTTAAGGAAATTTAAAATAAGGGTTCTGTCGCATTAAATATGTCAAAGTAAAAAGTTCAATTAAGTATAAATCCTAATTTCTAATTTATAGACTTCGAAATTACCGAATCTTTTGTTTATGTGAATTAATGCTACAGTAACTTTTTAGTAGTTTTTGGTAGTTTTAAATTAAAAACCAAGCTAATAAAAAACCCAGTAAAGCCATATATTTAATGGGTTCTAAGGTGTGGGCCAAAGGTCTGAATTATCGAACTTTTTGAGGGAGGATTTGGAGAGGCTTAATAGGATGAAAAACTTGGAGTAAATCGTAATTTAAAATTGTGCGGTATTGGCTCTAGAAAATATTAGCTTAGCAACACCGCTGTCCTAAATAATGGGGGAATTAAATAGTTAACTCTGACTACTGTTTTTCGCGGTGTTAAAAATACCGAGCTGCACGAACATAGTCTGGAGCGTTCTTATCGCCCCAGCCCTGTACGCCATTGCTGAAAAGCACCCACCACGCATAAAGTCCAATTTCATCCATGTACATATCATTACAGTTCTGAGACGAACTCCAATAGTAGTCATTAGCAAAACCGCCAATAGCAAGTTTATTATAATACATCATCAATAGCTCATCTCTACTTGGCAGAAACCAATCGCTGTAGCCACCCAATACTAAATCTCCACAGATTCTTGCTGCTATAACTGCTTGTTGACAACTACTAATAATTCCATCGGTATTAGAACCTCCAGTTCCAATAAATAGATCATTACAAAGTCCTACAAAATCCCCACAACCCGTTCCCCACGGTGCTCCAGTAGATTGGTCATTCGGTGCTGCTATTAAGCCATGTTGAATAGTTGCATCATAACCATAATCACCAGCTTGAAGAAAATAGGCGATTTTGCCTCCTTGGTAGCTTTGGCCAATGTACAAAAGAACAGTATTGGCAGTAGTAAAACTCACTTCATTTCCATAGGCAGTTCCTGCACTGTTTATCGCATAAGCACGAACATAGTAAGTAGTATTTAGTGTTAATCCACTTAGTGAACTGGTAAAACCTCCAGAGATTTCATTATTTTGTAAAAAACTATTTGCTAATGTGGGGTTAGTAGAAGTACTCCAACAAACTCCCCACGCTGATACAGCACCACCACCATCAGAAGTAACCGCTCCGCCGCTACTTGCTGAGGCAGTAGTTATTGAAGATATTGCTGTAGTTGTTAGCGTAGGTATTACTATAGTTGGTGTTGGATTTGGAGTCGGAGTCGGATTATTATTATCCTTCTTACAAGACATAAACAAAATAACTATAACTATGGAATTTAAAATTAAAGTTCTATTTACTTTCATATTGATTTGTTTTTAATTTTTTTTAATTTTTTCTACTTCTTTAATAAATTTTTAGGTTTATTAGAATCCAAAATTAGATATCCAAAATGGTTAAAAATTGTAAAAATCGAAAGCAAGTACTTTTTTTTAGAATAAATAAAAAAAATACGATCAAACTAAATAATATGTATAATCCTTTTTAATATTAGAATTTACATTTTTTTGTACTTTTATTTTATAAAATACTATAAATCAAAAAGAAGGCAAACGAGCATAAATAATAACACTCCTGAAAAAGATATTAAATCAATTGATACGAATACCAAAAATAAACCTATATTTGAATTACCCCTGTCCTAAATAAGGGGGGATTATATTACTAAATTCAGGACATAAAAAACAGGGTAGCCGAAAACTGAACAGTGTAGGCATTAAATAATTAAACAAACAAAATGGCAGAACAAAAACCAGCAGAATCAAAATCAACAATGATTTTGATTAGTTTCTTATTAGGCGGATTGGGCATCCACCGCTTAATGATGGGTTATTCTAATTGGTGGTTAATGCTTATCACAGGCGGTGGTTGTGGTATATGGGCTTTAATTGATTTTATTCAAATTATCACGGGCAGCATGAAAATGGCTGACGGAAGAGACTTAGTTTAAACATAAGGAGGGAATAAGAAATTACATCCCTCCTTAAATTTTCGACTTATGAAACAAGATAACGAAAAATATTGCATCGAATGCGGAGTTTTAATAAACATAAAAGCGGAAATATGTCCAAAATGTGGCGTTAGACAACAATTAATAGCAACACCTCTTAGTGCAGAAATAGTGGAACAAAGAAATAAATGGATTACTTGCTTGTTATTATGCTGGTTTCTTGGCGTTCTTGGTATTCATCGTTTTTACACTGGTCATACGGCACTTGGAGTATTACAAGTATTGACACTTGGAGGCTGTGGCATTTGGGCCTTAATTGATTTTATTATTATCGTCTCAGGAAATTTCAAAGATG
Source organism: Crocinitomicaceae bacterium (assembly GCA_044358215.1). Taxonomy (GTDB): domain Bacteria; phylum Bacteroidota; class Bacteroidia; order Flavobacteriales_D; family Crocinitomicaceae; genus UBA952. The sequence continues at coordinate 1,370 of JBIKOE010000072.1, read as the reverse complement.
CTCAAGGCAATCCTATAAAAAATGTCTAAAACAATAATAAAATATATTGCTAAGAATAAAATTTTAGCAATTCTAGGTTTTTATATTTTGTTCTCTTCAATACTAAAAGCAGTTTCTGACATTGATATTTGTATTCCGTGCATTTGGAAGTCGATATTTGGTATTCATTGTCCCGGTTGTGGCTTAACAACTGCTTTCATCAGTCTTATAGAGCTTAACTTTAAAAATGCATTTGAAACCAATTGGTTAATATTTATAATTGTACCATCAGGGATTTACTACATGACACAAAATTATATTATATTCCAAAGAAAATACAACATAAAATCCCTCAAAATTCAATAAACTAATTAACGAAAAAAAAAGAAAAAAACTGGAAAGTTTTTTGACTATTTTACACTAACGATTTTCAATTTATTAACGGAATAAAATAATTATGTATTACGGCGTTTAACAGTTTTTAACGGGGTTAAACGGGATTTTACACCTTTTCACGTTTAATTTTACTTCTATTATATACCTTTTTTGAAGGTTTTTTTTTGTTCTATACCGCCCATCAAAGATATCTTGACGAACTTGTTCCGCACGAACAGATTGCCTTTTATCATTAATCGTTTAATAGATTACAATAATAAAAAAATTACGGTTAAACTAAACAATATAAATCATCCTTTTTAATATCAGAATTTATAATTTTTATTAAGGACTTTTATTTTATAAAATAAAAAACTATAAAACAGAAATAAGGCTTAAGAGCCTAAATAATAACACCCCTGAAAAATATTTTAATCCAATTAATCTGATTATTAAAAATAAACCTATATTTGAATTATCCCTGTCCTAAATAAGGGGGAAATTATACATGTCTAATAAAAACTAAACTAATATCTCATGAAAAAAATCCTATCTATTGTATTGTTTTTTGCATCAGTTGCATACGGTCAAAACTCAGTTACTGTAACCCAGGTAGAATACCAAGAAATGAAACAAGCAGGCTTAATTGATCCAAACACGCAATATAGTTTTTCTGATCTTTCTTTTCCTTCCAACATCAAATATAATGGAGGAATAGAAAAAAATGGTACTTGTGATTGTATTGTTCCGTTGGATTCAACTTTTTCTTTGGCTATGTTACCCAATGATGATGGTTCATCCGGATTAATAAATCTTCCTTTTACGTTTGATTTTTACGGAAATCAATACAATTCAGTTTACATCAACAACAACGGGAATATTTCATTTGTTTCACCTTATATTACATGGACTTCAAACTCTTTCCCTGATTCTTCTTATAATATGATTGCTCCATTCTGGGGTGATGTGGATACACGTGGCGGAATGGATACTTTAGGGAATTTACTTGGAAATGG
>JBIKOE010000071.1:0-6646 GCA_044358215.1 Crocinitomicaceae bacterium | reverse complement strand
AAAAATAAGGAGTATTTAAAAAATACAATTGTAATAATCGACCCCTGTTTAAATCCAGATGGCCGCGATCGCTATGTTAATTTTTACTACCAAAAGGGTAATTTCCCGCCTGATATAAAACGTTTTAGTGCTGAACACAATGAAACATGGCCAGGAGGAAGGTCAAATCATTATTTCTTTGATTTAAATAGAGATTGGGCATGGATGACACAAATAGAATCCCAACAACGTATGCAGCGCTATAATCAATGGTTACCGCATGTTCATGTAGATTTTCATGAACAGGGAATAAATGAACCTTATTATTTTCCTCCAGCAGCAGAACCTTATCACGAAGTAATAACTGATTGGCAAAGAAAGTTTCAAAAGGATATTGGAAAAAATAATGCTTCTTATTTTGACAAAGAAGGATGGTTGTATTTTTCCAAAGAAATATTTGATTTGCTTTATCCAAGTTATGGGGACACTTATCCAACTTACAGCGGATCAATTGGAATGACATTTGAGCAGGGTGGGAGTGGAAGAGCAGGCTTAGCTGTAATTACGCAAGTAGGAGATACTCTAACTTTGCAAAATAGAGTTGATCATCACGTTACAACAGGATTATCCACAGTTGAGATGAGTTCAAAAAATAACGATAAGCTCATCAAAGAATACAACTCTTTTTGTGCTAATAAAAATTATAAATATAAATCCTATGTGATTTCAGGTCCACAAAATAAATTACAGCCTTTGATGGAATTGATGAAAAAAAATGAAATAAACGTTAGCTTTTCTAAACCGACAAAGTTTAAGGGCTATAATTTTAAAACTGGTAACATAGAGTCCAAAACAAGTAGTCAAAATGATTTAATTATTTCTACAAACCAAATTAAAGGAACGCTTGTTAATGTGCTATTTGAACCTCAGACTAAATTAACAGATTCATTGACATATGATATCACAGCTTGGGCCTTGCCTTTTGCTTATGGATTAGAAGCTTGGGCGAGTGAAGTTCTACTTGAAGAAAATGGTACTGCTGTTATTTCACATGATAAAAATAGTCCTAATTCTGATTGCTATGCTTATGTGTGTGAATGGAATTCTATGAAATCAAGTCGATTTTTAGCTGCTTTACAGCAAAAAGGAATCAAGGTTTATTTCACAGAGAAACAATTTATTGTTGAAGGGAAAAAGTATGCTCCAGGAACTTTAATATTATTGCGTGGAGAAAATAAAGCAAAAACATTTGATGAAACAATTATTACTCTTTCTAATCAATTAGAAATCTCTTTAACAGCACTTAAGTCTGGATTCGTAGATGAAGGAAATGATTTTGGTGCAAGCAGTGTGAAGCATATTTCAAAGAAATCAATTGGTGTTTTAACTGGAGAAAAGACTTCTTCTTTAAGTTCTGGAGAGCTTTGGTATTTTTTCGAACAAGAATTAAAATATCCTGTTCACATGCTTTTAATTGAAGATTTGGAAAGCGCTTTGCCGAGTTTAAGTACGTTAATTGTACCTGAAGGTCAATATCAATTTTCAGAAAATAAAGCGGTTTTGGATTGGATTGAAAAAGGCGGGAATTTAATTGTCATTGGATCAGCGGCTGAAAGTTTTGCTGGAAATGACGTTTTTGGACTCAAAATAAAAGATGTTGATACTTCTAATTCAGAGAAGGAAATACCTTACGGAGATGTTGAGCGTCAGCAGTTAAGTAGTATTGTAAATGGTGCAATTTATCCTTGTAATATAGATTTTTCTCATCCACTTAGTTTCGGGTATACTGACTATTTTACGCTAAGAATGAATTCAAATGCTTATGAACTTAAGCAGGGCAGTGTATTTAAACTAAAAAAAGATGCAATTCCAGTAAGTGGATTTGTAGGCTCTAATGTTGCAAAAAAACAAACGGAAGCTTTAATTACAGGTATCCATTCTATTGGTTCTGGAACAGTAATTTATTTTCTGGAAAATCCATTATTTCGAGGATTTTGGGAGAATGGAAAGTTAATGCTTGTTAATGCTATTTTTATGGTTGATTAATCTAGTTTTAAAAATAAGTTTATAGAACTTTTTTTTAGTATCATTGTTCTAGATTTTAAACTGTTAGTATGTTTATATTAGATTATTTTAGTAGACTCAACAAAAATTTTCTTTCTGAAAAAACAAAAGTTAAGAGTGAAAGAATAATCTTAAATATAGCTATTGCAAGCTTTGCATTACATCTCGCAATTATTTTTTTAGTTGATTTTGGAATTATTACAGTAGAATCCTCAGATCTTTTGAGTAATCCAATAGTTGCCATTTATACACCATTTTCTTTTATACTACTATATGAAGTATATCTTTTAATTTATTATCTGCCCAAATCATTTACAACATACATAAGTAAGCAGTATGAAATTATTACACTAATTGTAATAAGACGCTTGTTTAAAGATCTTTCAAATTTAAAGCTTACTTCAGATTGGTTTAGTAATAAGCAAGATTTACAATTTACCTACGATTTAGCCACTTCAATACTCTTGTTTTTTTTGATTTACCTTTTTTATGTCCAAAGTAAAATTCGATTTGCTCCTGCTAAACAAGATGAAAATCATGTTGGAGCTATTTCTTCGTTTATTAAAATCAAAAATCAAATAGCAACTTTTTTAGTTCCTGTATTTCTAATATTAGCAATTTATTCTCTATCTAATTGGTTATTAAACATTTTTTTACCTAAAGAAGATTTAATTAATTCCTTTACGAATATCAACAATATCTTTTTTGAGCAATTCTTTACTATCTTAATTGTCGCTGATGTTCTTTTGCTTCTTTTCTCTTTATTTATAACAGACGAATTTCACAAAGTAATTCGAAATTCAGGATTTATTATTTCTACTATATTAATTAGAATATCATTTTCCATTAGTGGAGGCTTAAATAATTTATTAATTATTAGCGCAATTACCTTTGGACTTTTAATTCTGCTTATCCACAATAAATTCGAAAGGAAAATTTCTAATGAATCTTCTAAGCTTTAATTTTTTTTTTATTACTGATGTTTATTAGTCTTTTAAATCATACTTATTGTAAAATCTACCAAAATTTATAAAAAGTTAACATTAATGTGTTAAAACTTTTTTTTAAAATATTTGTTTTAGTTAAAAACATTTTTAAATTTGTTTAGGCGGAATCCGAAAAGCCTTTAATAGAGTAGGATAAAGTAAACTTTTTTTATTATGTTATTATCAGTTTTACCTATTGCAACTGACAACTATGTTGCTTTTACGTTCTTTATCGGAACAATGGCAATGATGGCCGCTTCAGTATTTTTCTTTTTTGAGCTAAGTAACACTAAACCAGAGTGGAGAACTTCCATTCTTGTTTCTGGCTTAATTACTTTCATTGCAGCAGTTCACTACTACTACATGAGAGATTACAACCTTAGTACTGGTGAATCACCAATCTTCTTCCGTTATGTGGATTGGATTCTTACAGTTCCATTAATGTGCGTTGAGTTTTATTTAATCACCAAAAAAGCGGGTGCAAAAATTAACTTGTTATGGAAATTGATTTTTGCTTCTGTAATTATGTTAGTTACTGGTTATTTTGGAGAAGCAGTAGACAAAGGTCATGCAGCAATGTGGGGTCTAGTTTCAGGTCTAGCTTACTTCTACATTGTTTATGAAGTATGGATGGGAGATGTTGCAAAACTTTCTAAAGCGAGTAGTCCTTCAGTTCAAAAAGCAGTAAACTCTTTATTGAAGTTTGTTGTTATTGGTTGGGCTATTTATCCAATAGGTTATATGATAGGAACTGCTGACGGACAGTGGTATTCTTTTATGGCAAATTTAGGTTGGGATATGGACATCATTTATAACATAGGTGATGCTGTAAACAAGATTGGTTTTGGTTTAGTAATTTATGCATTGAGCAGAAATAACGACTAATAATTAATAATTACAACTTTTAAAGAGGCTATACGTTAAGTTTAGCCTCTTTTTTTTTAGCCAAATAATTAACGATAACAAAAAGAAGATTTGGAAGCCCCATCAATTGAGAAAAGTAAGGTGTATGATTTTTTATTCATCGGCTTGGGAGCGAGTAATAGTTTAATTTTATTATCCCTGCTCAAAAAAAAGTGCTTATTGAATAAAAAAGTTGCAATTATTGAGGCAGATGCTAAAGATATAAATGATAAAACCTATTGCTTTTGGGCTGCACCCTCTGATTCAATTGTACTTGAACTTGCACCAATAATTTCTCATTCTTATACTAAAATTGAGGTAAATCAGTCTACATCTCAAAACATTGAAGACCAACCTTATCATTACATTAAAAGTATTGATTTATATAATTATACTCAAGCAGCATTGAAAATAGACAATGCAACTATTTTTAGAGATACTGTTAATCATATTTCTTCTGAAGGTGATATATATACTGTTTCTTCCAATAACACAAATTATTTAGCATCTTATATTTTTGATAGCCGTCCTCCATCTCTTAGTGATTTAGGTCAAAAAGAAATTTATCTGCATCAATCATTTTATGGCTTACACATTAAGTGCGAAAATGAGGTTTTTAATGAAGATGAATTTGAAATGATGAACTTTCAAGTGGAACAGAATGCTTTTACACAGTTTATCTATATTCTACCATTTTCTAAAAAAGAGGCTTTAGTTGAACTCACTAGATTTGGCGATAAAAAAATAGATGTTGCTTATGCCAAGGAGATTTTAAATAAGATTATTGTAAAAGATTATGGGAATTATGAGGTTTTAGCAGATGAAGATGGTTGTATTCCAATGACTACATTTAGAAATTCAGCGAATTCTTCCGAAGGAATTTTGCATACAGGCGCACGAGCAAATTTAATAAAGCCAAGTACAGGTTATGCATTTAAAAAAATGCATGCTTTTGCAAATAAAACATCTGAAGAAATTATAAAGGGTAATTATAAGCAATTTAACAAGCTTTCTCTTGAAACCAAAAAAAGATTTCTTTTGTATGATAGACTTTTATTGATTATTCTACTTTATTGGCCGGGAGAAGGAAAAAAAATATTTACACAGCTCTATAAAAAGCAAAGCATCAACACAATTTTTTCATTCTTAGACGAGAAAACAACACTTCTTCAAGAATTAAAGATCTTTGCATCTTTACCTATTCTTCCATTTCTAAAAGCAGTTTATATTTTTTTTAAAAAGTATAATTATCTACGTTATATCATTGCATTTTTAGCTGTTGTTATTTATTGGGTTTTTGATTATTTCACACTTTTAAGTCCGCTAGTTATTGGTTTAATTCTATTCCCTGGGTTTTTATATGTTGGGATTCCCCATGGTGCCTTAGATCACATACTAATTGCGAGAAAAGAAAAGACCTTGTTACAATTTTGTATTAAGTATATTTTAATCATGGGAATCTATTTTATTGTTTGGCAATTTTTTCCAATGTTATCTTTATTATTTTTTATTTTATTTTCTGCTTTTCACTTTGGAGAATCTGAATTAGAAGAAGAAGGATGGAATTTATCTTCTCTTCTTTTATACGCTAAAGCCTTTATTTTTGGCTTGTGTATTTTACTATTTATCATTTTCACACATCACACAGAATCGCAAGAAATAATATCATTGTTTAATGTAAACTTCCCTCTGTCTCTTCGTATTTTTGATCAGTCAATTTATGCAGTCTGGATTTCATCGATTTCTTTCCTATATATTTTAATTCAAAGTATGCTTTCAAAAAAATATGCACACTTTGGATTACTATTTTTATTGGTTTTGGGAATTAAAACACCTTTAATTTTAGCTTTTGGACTTTATTTTATATTTCAACATAGTCTTAACGCATGGGGGCATTTACAGCATGGTCTAAAAATAGATGGCTTTACCTTGTATAAAAAGGCTTTACCATTTACACTCTCCGCCATTTTTTTTCTCTGTGCTATGCTATTTTATAATTCAGTTGCTGTTTTAAATCTAAATGAATTTATTGCTACACTTTTTATTTTTTTATCCTGTATTAGTTTGCCTCATTTTTTAGTTATGCATCTTTTTTATAAGGTTAAACAGTAGAAATAAATAGCTTATTAGTGTTTTATTTTAGCTTCACTAATTTAATTCGAGACAATATTTAGTTATATTGGTTTTAAAAACTCTTTTCATGTTTTTTTGTAATCTCTTTGTGTATTTCAAAAGAATATCTATCTTTGCACCCGCTGTTCCTACGAGTGGAATTGCTACATAATAATTATTTAACTAAATATTGGCATGTACTTAAACACAGAAGTTAAAAAAGAAATCTTCGCTAAACACGGAGGTTCGGAGACAAACACAGGATCTACAGAAGGTCAAGTTGCTTTGTTCACGTATCGTATTAGTCATTTGACAGAGCACTTGAAGAAAAATCGTAAGGATTTTGGAACCCAACGCTCTCTTCAATTATTAGTAGGAAAAAGAAGAAGTTTATTGGATTACTTAAAAAGTAAAGACATAGAGAAATACCGTGCATTGGTTAAAGAATTAGGATTACGTCGTTAATTCTAATCACAAATTTATTGATTGGGGGGACATTCGATTCAGTTCGACTGTCCCTTTTTTGTTTAAAAGAAGATAGAATTTAATAATATAATATAAATAAAAAGAAGTATGAATTTAGGAATTAAAAGGTCAATCAT
>JBIKOE010000034.1:0-21526 GCA_044358215.1 Crocinitomicaceae bacterium | reverse complement strand
GCGCAACAAGTTTCCCAAGTTTAAACAATGCTTCAGATGATCTAATTTTAAAAGATAAGTTTGGTTTTGTCCTTGATAAAATTTCTTATACAGATGATTGGTACCAAGATGAGATAAAAAGAGATGGTGGCTATTCTTTAGAACTTATTAATCCAAATGACCCCTGCTCTGACCAAGATAATTGGATTGCCTCAAATGCCGTGCTAGGAGGTACGCCGGGTCTTATCAATTCTGTATTTGATGTTTCTATCGATATAGAAGCCCCTGAAATTGATCTCGTTCTTGCCTCATCTCCAAATCTCCTGGAATTCTTTTTTAGCGAAGGAATGGATTCACTTTCTTTAGCACTCTGCGCACTTTCTTTTGACCCAGGTTTAACAGTACAAAATAGAGTTATTCAAGGAGCTTATCCATCTATGATGACTATTCAGTTGAATGAAAATATTATGCCTTCTCAACTTTACAATTACACTATAAATCCTATCTCAGATTGTTGGTTGAATAGTATTGGTAGGAATGGAGAATTTTTTTTACCGGAACTACCACAGCAAGGAGATGTAATCATCTCTGAATTTTTCCCTGATCCCACACCTGTAATTGGGCTTCCAGAAATAGAATATATTGAAATTTATAATAAAAGCACAAAGATTTTTAATCTTCAAGATTGGAAGATTGGTAATGCAAGCAGTGATGGAACACTTTTAAATTCTTGGCTTTTCCCAGGAGAGTATAAAATAATAACAGCTACAGCAAATATCCCGTTATTTACATCTATGGCTTGTGGCGCAACAAGTTTCCCAAGTTTAAACAATGCTTCAGATGATCTAATTTTAAAAGATAAGTTTGGTTTTGTCCTTGATAAAATTTCTTATACAGATGATTGGTACCAAGATGAGATAAAAAGAGATGGAGGCTATTCTTTAGAACTTATTAATCCAAATGACCCCTGCTCAGACGAAGACAACTGGATTGCATCGAATTCAAGCTCAGGGGGCACTCCGGGACTTATCAATTCTGTATATGATGTCTCAATTGATATGGAAGGACCAGAAATAGATTTAGTTCTTGCTTTGGCACCAAATTATTTGGAATTCTATTTTAATGAAGGAATGGATTCATCATCTTTAGCGCTTTGTACACTTACTTTTGACCCAAGTCTAACAGTACAAAATAAATATATTCAAGGAGCTTATCCATCTATGATGACAATTCAGTTGAATGAAAATATTATGCCTTCTCAACTTTACAATTACACTATAAATCCTATCTCAGATTGTTGGTTGAATAGTATTGGTAGGAATGGAGAATTTATTTTACCGGAACTACCACAGCAAGGAGATGTAATCATCAATGAGATTTTACAAAATCCAAAAAATGGCGGACAAGATTGGGTTGAATTATACAATAACTCCAATAAAGTCATCAATCTAAAAGATTGGCTCTTGGCAAATTTTGACGATGACACTATCTCAAATTTTAAGTCTATTTCGAGTAATTATCTTTTGAAACCAAATGATTTTGTTGTTTTAGGAGAGGACTCTTCTTTTGTAAAACAAACCTATCCTTTTTCGGTGCCAGGAAAATTTCTATATGCTGAATTACCAAGTTATGATAACGATTCTAGTACAGTTTATATCATTTATAATTCGGAGGTAATAGATCAGGTTTCTTATTTAGATGAATGGCATTTTAAACTCTTAGACAATACAGACGGAGTTTCTTTAGAACGTATTGATCCAAATGGCCCATCTAGTAGTTCATTTAATTGGCATTCCGCAGCTGAATCAATTGGTTTTGCTAGTCCAGGAAGAAAAAACTCTCAGTATTTACCTGCACTAACAAATGGAAATTTTAATTTATCAAGTGAATTAATTTCACCAGACAATGATGGTTACCAAGATGTTGTTCAATTAAATTACCAGATGAGTGAGGCTGGAATGCTGGGAAAAGTAACGATTTATGATGACCGTGGTCGTTTAATTCGAACGCTTTGCTCTAATGAATTATTAGGCACAGAAGGAACACTATCTTGGGATGGATTAACAGATAACTTTGTTAAAGCAAGTATTGGAGTATATGTTCTATTTTTTGAGGCTTTTTCAACAAATGGTGGTTTATTTTTTGCCCAAAGAAAAGCGATTACTGTTGCAGGAAAATTATAATTTTGTCTCTAAATTTTTTTATGAAAACAAGTTTCACAGTTCTTATTTTATTCTTAACCACTAGCTTTTTTTCCCAAAATTATAAAATGGCCATTGGTTTTAAAGGAGGTTATCCCGGATATGGCTCTTTGAATGCCAAAAAATCAATTTCTAATTCAGATTATTTAGAAGCTAGTATTGGAGGTTTTGGGAGATATCCTTATAATGTTGGATTTAATGTACAAATAGATTATGAGCGAATGCAGGCTTTAGAAGAAGGCTTTTCTTTTTACTATGGAGGTGGGGTTCTTTTAGGTTTAACTTCATCAATCTTTCATCTTGCCCCAAAGGCATTATTAGGTTTGGAATATAATTTTGAAGATCTTCCCCTAAATATTTCAATTGACACGGGCCCTTATTTTTTTATTTCTCCTAAAATAGGATTTATATGGGGCGGAGGTCTCGCCTTGCGCTATGCCATCAGATAAGCAACAATTTTCTCCAGGATCTAAAAATTGGATTCTAAAATATTTTCAACTAGTAGAGAATAACGTTTTCTCAATAGAGTCTATTTCTGAAAACCATCAAAAAGAGGAGAGTTTTCAAAGTTTAGCTAGTAAAACAGGTTTGATTTATGGAGTTCCAACTAGTTTTATTTATTTCAGTAATATAAGTACCGACAAGTACACAACTGAAGAAAAATTAAAATTACTTCTTTTTGAAGCATTGTTGTATTCTTATTTGCAAAGTACAAAAGCGCCATTTGATAAAAATATCTTCCTCCAATTACTTCATTCTTTTTATTTTGAAAAAGAACAATCAAATTGGTTTAATAAAGTCTTTAAATCTTCTGACGTCGAACAGTTAGAAATTAAATTATCCAATCGTATTCGAGTTGAAACTACTATTTTTGAATCGAATTATTGGCTCAATTATTTATCAAATTGTTTTGTTTTCTTGGATGTAATTTTGTTCCAAGAGTATTTAGATAAAAAGATCACATCCTTAAATTCAGAGTATTCAAACTATGTGTCTTTTGTAATGAAGGGGATTATTTATATGGCACGTGTAGACTATAAGATTGAAGATAATGAACAACGCTTATTGACTTATTTTTTGAATTGTTCGCAACTTGAAAAAGATGCTAAATTAAAAATGGAATTCTATATAAATAATGGAATTAATAAAAGTAATTTTAATCTATCAACTATTCAGAATCCACTTCTAATTGGAATTACTTTTGAATTGGGATTGTTAATAGCTCATAAATCACCTGAATCATATTTATCAGAAAGAAAGTATCATTATGACTTTGGTGAATTTTTGTGTTTATCTGAAAAAGATATAACTGAAGCGGAATTACGTTGTGATTTATTTTTACTAAAAAAGCAAGAGGAGACTCCATCCATTTTTTTTGATTCTAAATCTTCTTTACCTTTCCAAGGGTTTTCAAATCGATGGATTCGAATCTTAGGCCGAAATAAAGATAAGTTAATTTCAGAATTAAAAGAGAGCAAAGAATTAGTTGCGTTGATTCAAAAATCTACAACAAAAGAATTAACAAAAGAGGAGAAAGAAATGGTGAAAAATCAATTTATGGATATTCTAAAATCTGTTCCTTCGATTGGAATTTTTTTATTGCCCGGTGGCGCTTTATTATTACCTTTAATTTTAAAAATAGTCCCGGATTTATTGCCTTCATCATTTAAAGAGAATCAAGTCGATTAAGAAAAGAATTAAGTTATGAAATATACTATCCACACCTATTTATTGAACGATTTATATTCTCAAGAATTAGCCGATTCTCAAAACAATGGAGAGCAAACTCCTGATAACATGAAGTATGATTGGGAAGATGAAATGAGTATTTCAAGTAGGGTTAAAGAAGTTGAAGAATTAATTGAAAGCAGTTATTTTTTAGCAGGATCTTTAGGCGATGGCTCAAATTTTTCAATTGAAGTTCCAAAAATGCGTTTGATTAAAATTACTTCTAGTGATGCTCCAGATTTATATGTTGGAGCCTCAGAAAGTATTATTTCAGAAGTGCGAATTAATAGAAATGAAAATCATTGGAAAATTGAAATTTTTATTAAGGATTTAGAACCAATGGCAAATCCTATTCCTGGAATATATATTGCATCGAAAGAATTCCCTAAGGAATTGGTATTTTGATTTTGGAATTAAAAAATATATCACATAGTTTCGATAAAGCTATTTTAAAAAAGGTAAACCTAAAGTTATTTCCCTCTGAAATAATTGGCTTAGTTGGTAAAAGTGGTGCTGGAAAATCAACCCTTTTAAAAATAGCTGCGGGTTTATTAGCACCAAATGAAGGAACACTTTTTTTTGATTCCAAAAAATTACCAAGCGCTGCACAACTTTTAGTTCCAGGCTTTAAAGACTTCTCAATTGTAAACCAAGATTTTAAATTGGATTTATACCATACTGTTGAGGAAAACATTCGTGAATCAATTTTATTTTTACCAATAAACCAAAGAGAAAAGAGGGTTTTACACTTATTAAAATTGTTTGAGTTAACAAAAATACAAGCTGTAAAATCTAATTTAATTTCTGGAGGCGAGCAACAACGTTTGGCTATTGCACGTGCAATTTCAAACAAGCCAAAAGTCTTATTTCTAGATGAGCCTTTTGGTCATTTAGATGCGACTTTACGCAGAAAATTAAGCAATCATTTATTAAATCTTCGGGATAAAGAGGGCGTAAGTATAGTTTTGGTTTCCCATGAAGGTCAAGATGTTCTTGGCTTGTGTGATTCCATTTGTCTACTTCGTAATGGATTATTAAGTAAAAAATATAGTCCAACAGAATTATATTATAAAAATAAAAATAATCCTCAGGCCTTTCTTTTTGGTCCCTTAAATAGTATAGAAATTAAGGGAGAGAAAATAACCTTCAGACCAGATGAATATCAAATTTCTGATTCAAATGGCATCCATTTAAGCTATATCCGCTCAATTTTTGTAGGTTCGCTTTACCATAATTATTTTAAAACTGAAAAGCAAGAAGAAATAATTTTGTATAGCTTTGACAAACAACATGACCTCAGATACATCCGACTTACCTCAAAAAAATAAAAAGCAACCTTGGTTCGCATTTTTAAGTGTTTTAAAAGATTCGATTGTAGGTTATTTTTCTGAAGGCGCATTCTTTCACGGCGCTGCTTTAGCGTATTACACACTTTTCTCATTCGTTCCAATTGTCTATTTGAGTACTTCAATTTTTGGTAGATTAGTGGGAAAAGAAAACATGCAAAGCATTATTATTGATCTACTTCAAAATCAAATAGGAATTTCGGATACAAAAGGATTAATAGATTTTTTAAACAGTTTAAATTTTGATAAGCCAAGTCTTTTCCTAGAAATCATAAGCATCGGAATATTACTTTATGGCTGCTCAGCATTTTTAGTTTCCCTTAAGCGAAGTATCAATGAGTTCTTTGATATTAGTAAAAAGAAAAGACACGAGGAAAATATTATTATGGATATTATCGGTTTTCGGTTCTTGTCTGTTGCTTATTTGGCCATATTTGCATTCATTATTATCCTTTTGTATTTCCTGCAGGGTTTTATCTTTTATGCTTTTACAAATTATCTTCATTATAAAAATGGCTTTGTAGATTTTACCTTAGTGTTTTTTCAACACCTCATCTCAATTTTTAGTAATATTTTGATTTTCACCATTGTTTTTAAATACATACATGACGGTTTTGTACCCATAAAATTGGCGATAAAAGGAGCTATTGTAACTTCAGTTTTATTGTTTTTAAGCCAATTATTAATCAAGTATTACCTACACAATTATTTTTTCCTAGGAAATATGGGTATCGCAGGATCTCTTTTTATTTTCTTAGCTTGGGTGCATTATTCTGCACAAATTGTATTTTTTGGAGCGAAATTTACTGCAGTTTTAGCTGAACGTGATGGAATAAAAATCAAGTAAATGCTATAAAAATCCTGGAGGTTTTCTGAATTCGATTTTTGCAGCTTTAAAAATAGATGATGTGTTTCGGATACTCAGTAAAAAGCTTTTGTTTCCTCCGATTGGAACATAGTAAAAGGATAATGCCCAGCAGTGTAAATTTCTATTCAATGAAATAAATGCGTTTGTTAATTTTAACGTATTTACATTGATATTTAAATTCCCTGAAATATTCCATTTTTTTGTAAAACTCACATCACCATTCATTACTAAGGTTTGTGTCTGAAAATTTTTTTCTTTTGAAAAATTAGAAATTGCTTGATTAACATTTAAGGAATAAACGTGCGAAAGGGAAATTTTCCAAGGGATGTCAAAATAAATAGCTTGCTCAGGATGCAGTGCAAAATAATTGAAGTCACTGTCCCAATTTGTGTTTCTTTGTTCTCCACTTTCAGCAATTTTATCTCGAGAACTTTTTGGTGCAAGTGTAATAGAAGTCGTTAAACTTGTATTTAAAATTCTTCCAATTCCCTGTCCTTTGGCACTTGCATATGCACCTTTTGTTTTCCCAGTTATTGTATCCCAAGAGTATGGACTGAAAGTTGCATTAGAAACGAAATTTATCCATGTAGCTGGACTGATTCTCAAATTCATAGCTATATTAGAAAGCTGCATAGAATCTTTTAAAAAGTCATAAAATCCTGTTAGAGAGAATTGATCAATTAAGCGAATTTTCTTGAAGCCTGTTAGTGTATCTTTCTCTGTTTTAACTTTTAACTCTAAAGAATTATTTAATCCAAATGTTAAAAGTGAAGCAGCTTGAGTATTTCCTGCAGAATAGACGCTTCTTTCAAAAGGAGAATAAACAATAGCATTTTGATTTACTCCGGCATTTGAAGTTATCAAAGAATTTAGTTTTGGAAGATATCTGAAGCCAATGGAGGGAGTCATTAAATGCCTCATTAAGGGTTTAGTTTTACCAATTACTCTAAAGTAAGAATATAGAATACTTGTCATATTTAAACTCATGTTAAATTCTTGAGCCATTCCAAATCTTCTTATTGTATCGATATTTGTATTATTTACAGTTGAATTATATGTTTTTTCAATTTGCTGAAAATTGATTTTGTTACCATAATTTACACTTGGATTGATCTTCACAGTATTACTAAATAAACCTAATGTAGTCTGTAAAGTCATATTTTGTGAAATACCATTAAAAAATTCTTTTGAAATAGCACTAAAATCTGCTTGCTGAAGCAAAGAATCTTGGAATGTAGAGCGATTTTGAGCTTCCATATTATAACTTAGTCCAATTCTTGAAATTGTTTTTTTAAATTCGGTATTATTAATTTTAAAAGTATTTTTAAAAGGAAAAATACGGGTTAAATTGGCATTAAAAATTGGACTGATTAAGGAAATATTTTTTGCTAAAGAATTTTGACGGATAGAAATTTTCATCCCCATGGTTAAGGGCTTTTCAGGAAATATTCTATTGATATTGATGTCAGAATTAAAACTATTGTTAAAGTATTCACTATTTATAGGGTCAAGGTTATTCTTGGAATTGTTGTCAGAAATGAAATTTACATTTGAAGAAAAACTCCAAAAGGGATTTGATTTAACCTCTTTTCTATGCATCCAATTTATACTTACCTTATTGTTATTTTGATTACTTGGAAATCCAGACCGAAATTGTTGGAATCCAAGAGAAAGATTTCCAGAGAAAGCGTACTTTTTTGAATAATCCAAGTCGTTTCTTAAGCCCCAACTTCCACGACTGTAAATATTTGAATAAATAGAGGTTTGCATCATGTCATTTATTGGAATGTAATAACCTAAATTCTGGAACCCAAATCCAAACTGAGACAAAGGAATAAATTCAGGAAATAGTAATCCAGATGTTTCTTTCTTTTGATTTGGGATAATTGCAAATGGTAAACCAAGTGGGGTAGGAATACCATTGATATATAAATTTAAAGGACCTGAAACAATTCTTTTGTCTGGAATAATAATACCTTTTGTCATTTGGAAATGATAATGGGGATTCTCTTGATCACATGTGCTTAACTTTCCGCTCCGGTAATGAACTTCCTCATTTGATAGTCTTTTTGCATTTGTCATTTGAAAAAAAAATTCATCTTGTTTGAGATCTAATTCTTTAAGATATCCTTTTTTTGTTTTGATATTGTAGCGCATTATTTCACAACTAATTGCTTCATTACCGTCAGTAAAACTTGGTAGTTCAATTTTATTACTGTCTTTGTCAAAACGATAAGAAGCAAGTATTTCATTGATTTTTATGTCAATTAAAATATATCCAGCAGTAATTGTAATATCCTCCATCTTAACTATGGCATTACCTACTAAATGTACTTTCCTGTTTTTTATATCAGCATAAATTGTATCATTAGCACTGTAGGATACAATACTTTCAATCATGTTGTTATTTATCACAACGGAATCTTTCGTTTCTTTCTGCGCTGAAACAGGCAAAAAAGATAACTTTATCAACAATAGAACGAAGAAAAGTTCTCGTATCCTAGAATTAGTAGTCAAAACTAAAGGCCTAAATTTGTTAAATTATTGTGCATAGTACAAAGTTACCATTTTTCAGGATGTTAAAGAAAAACGTTGTGGTTTCTAAATTATTGGAAGGTTTAATCATTCTTGTTACTTTCTTAGTTCCATTTTCTTTGCTTTCGCAGCAAATAAAAACCGTTGTTATAGATGCTGGACATGGAGGAAAAGATCCTGGCTGCCACGGAAATTTTGCATTTGAAAAAGAAGTCTGTTTATCCATGGCTTTAAAATTGGGAGCTTTGATCAAGGAAAAGTTTCCAGAAATAAAAATAATCTATACACGTGAGAAGGATGTATTTGTAGAATTAATTGAACGAGCGAATATTGCAAACCGCGCTAAAGCTGACTTATTTATTTGTATTCATGCTAATGCAGAACAAACTAAGGCAGCATACGGTACAGAAACCTATGTTTTGGGTCTTCATCGTACAGAAGCTCAACAAAGAGTTGCTGAACGTGAAAATTCTATTATTGCATTAGAGGACGATAAAGGGGCAAAGTATAAAGAGATTGATCTTTCAACTGATGCAATTATTGTTCGACAGCTTCAATTAAAGGTTTTTTTAGACCATTCCATATTATTTGCAGAAAAACTACAAAAAGAATTTAAAAAATTTGGAAGATATGATCGAGGAGTAAAACAAGCTGGGTTTTTAGTGCTATACAAAACTACAATGCCAAGTGTATTAATAGAGACTGGCTTTTTAACTAATTCAACGGAGGAAAAATTTTTAGGCAACGCATCAGGTCAGTCAAATATGGCCGCGTTAATGTTCAATGCATTTGAAAATTACCGAAATCAGATAGAAAATAAAATCACTATTAAGAATGACCAAAAAGATATAATGCTAAAAGAGCCAGTTACATCAATCAAAGTAATATTAAAGGATAGTTTAGGTTTAGTTTTTAGAGTTCAAGTTGAGACTTGGGATCAAAGAAGAGATAATTCATATAAGTTATTTAAAGGTTACGAAGTATATGAATATGAGCAAGAAAATTCATTTAAATACTGCATTGGGAATTTTTCTGATTATCAAATAGCAAAAGATTATAAAATTGAATTAATAAAAAAGGGCTTCCAAAATGCATTTTTGGTTGCTTTTTTAAATGGAGAACGAATTAGTATAGAAAAAGCTATTAAATTAGCAGAAAAATAAGTGAGTTGAAATTTACAAGAGAATTAAAAGTAGGATTTAGTGCAATTGTAGGAATTATCTTGCTTGTTCTTGGAGTTAACTTTCTTAAAGGCAATAGTTTTTTTGGAGGTGATTTGGAATATCATTCCTATTTTGAAAATTCAGGGCAACTTGCAGTATCTAGTAACGTAACGTTGAATGGAGTAATTGTTGGAAAAGTTAAAAAAATAGCATATATACCAAATATTAATCCTAAAAAACGAGTTAAGGTCACATTTACTATAAATAATTCTGATGTAGTTTTGCCTAAAGGTACAATTATAGAAATCGGTTCATTGGATTTATTTAGTAAGGGTATTTTAATAAAATTATCTTCAGATCTTTCAAAAGGAAATTATTCGGCTGGAGCTACCATAAAGGGGAGATTAAGTATAGACATGATATCTCAAGTAAAAGCGTATGCAGATCCAATTGCACAAAAGTTACAGGGAATGATGTCATCTATTGATAAAATGGTGATTTCTTTATCGGCTTTTTGGGATACTACAGCAACATCTGAAATCGAAGGAAGTTTGAAACAAGTAAAATTGACAATTCAGAAATTAGGAAATGTCGCCTCTGAAATAGAGGGTTTTGTTAGGACTGAAAGAATTCAGTTTTCTAGAATTATGGAAAATGTTGAAGGAATAACATCAAATTTGCAAAAAAGTAATGAGCAAATAACGGCTATAATAGGAAATACAAAGAAAATCACAGATGATTTTGTTACTGCAGATTTTAAAACTGTAATACTTAATGCTCAAACTACACTTAAAAAATTAAATATTCTTCTAGACGAAGCTGGTAAAGGGAATGGTACATTAGGTAAATTGATTCATGATGAAAAGTTATATAATGAGTTAGTTGAAACGAACAATGAACTGCAAAATCTTGTTTCTGATATTCAAGTTCATCCTGAGAGGTATATTCATTTTTCGATAACTGGTCGAAAAACGAAGGGAGTTCCATTAAGTTCAAAGGAAGAAAAGAAATTGCGAAATTTATTAGATAGTATTCCGGATTAATTTTGTTTATGGTTAAAATTATTATCTTTTCCCTACTTGTAATTGTTGGATTCGGTTTCTTTGGATACAATATTTGGAAAGTTAGAAGTAATATTCTTTTGGGAAGAGATGTAAATCGCTCTGATAATTTTTGGACTCGCCTGAAGCTAATGACACTAGTTGCATTTGGACAAAAAAAAATGTTTTCAAAACCTATTCCTGCATTTCTCCATCTTGCTTTATATGTTGCCTTTGTAATTACTCAAATTGAATTAATTGAAATTCTTGCTGATGGTTTATTCGGAGGACATCGTTCATTAAGTGTTTCTTTGGGAGGATTTTATACTTTCATGATAAGTTTTATTGAGATTTTATCTGTGCTAGCTTTTATTGCCACAATTGCTTTCTTGGCGAGAAGAAACATGTTGAAAGTCCCTCGTTTAAGGATGAGTGAATTAAAAGGATGGCCTACGAAAGACGCGAATTTAATCTTGATTTTTGAAGTAATTTTATTAGTCTGTATTTTTACGATGAATGGTGCTGATGAAGTCGCTCAGGTATTGAGTTCAAATTCCAGTTATGGATTTACAGTAAGTCAATTTATTGGACCTGTATTTTTTGGCGGAATTAAATCAATAGAAACCCTTCATTTATTAGAGCAAATAGGGTGGTGGGGACATATTATCATGGTCTTTATTTTCTTAAATTATCTGCCGTACTCTAAGCATTTTCATATCCTTTTAGCTTTTCCCAACACCTATTATTCTAATCTCGAAAAAAAAGGAAAATTTACCAATTTAGAATCGGTTACGAGTGAAGTTAAGTTAATGCTTGACCCAAGTGCAGATCCATATGCTGTAGCAGTTGATCCAAATGTTGCACCATTGAGATTTGGTGTAAAAGATGTAACAGATTTAACTTGGAAAAATCTTCTTGACGCCTATACTTGCACGGAATGTGGTCGCTGTACTTCTGCCTGTCCTGCTAATCAAACTGGTAAATTACTTTCTCCTCGAAAAATCATGATGGATACAAGAGATCGCATGGTTGAAGTAGGGAATAATCAACGGAAATTTGGTAAAGATTTTGACGATGGAAAAAGTTTATTGCATTCCTATATTTCCGAAGAAGAAATTTGGGCCTGTACAAGTTGCAATGCCTGCGTGGAAGAATGTCCTATTAATATCGATCCGCTTTCGATCATAATCGACTTAAGAAGATTTTTGGTAATGGAAGAATCAAAGATGCCAACAGAATTAACAGGGATGTTGACGAATATAGAAAACAATGGTGCTCCATGGCAATTTTCACAGAGCGACCGCTTAAATTGGGCAAATGAAGAGTAATTTAATATCAAATGATTTAATTCAGATAAATGAAAATGGGAAAGCACTTTCACCAATTTTGCCTGAACATATAAAAAATTACCTTATCGATATTGATGGAACAATTTGCGATGATATTCCAAATGAAGAACCAGAGAGAATGACTACTGCTTCTCGTTATGATGACGCTTTAGAGACAATTAACACATGGTTTAATGAAGGGCATATTATCACTTTTTTTACTTCTAGAGTAGAAGAACATCGAATTGTAACTGAACTATGGCTCAAGGAAAATGGATTTAATTATCATGCTTTGTTGATGGGAAAACCAAGAGGAGGAAATTATCATTGGATTGACAATCATATAGTACGTGCTACTCGTTTTACTGGTAAATTTACTACTATGATTGAAAAAAGTACAAATATTCAAGTTTTTGAAGAATAAGATATGAGTTTACATGTTCCTACAATGTCTGAAATGATTGCCAAAGGTGAAACGCCAGAAATTCTATTTTGGGTTGGTTGTGCAGGAAGTTTTGATGATCGAGCAAAGAAAATCACAAAAGCTTTGGTTAAAATATTAAACCATTGCAAGGTGAATT
This sequence comes from Crocinitomicaceae bacterium, assembly GCA_044358215.1. Lineage (GTDB taxonomy): Bacteria > Bacteroidota > Bacteroidia > Flavobacteriales_D > Crocinitomicaceae > UBA952. The sequence goes on along the minus strand of JBIKOE010000034.1, from coordinate 8,757 downwards.
TTGCAGTTCTTGGAACAGAAGAAAGTTGTTCTGGTGATCCTGCAAAACGCGCTGGAAATGAGTTTACTTTTCAAATGCAAGCAATGATGAATATTCAAATATTAAATGGATATGAGGTGAAAAAAATTGTTACTGCCTGCCCACATTGCTTTAATACATTGAAAAATGAATATCCTGAATTAGGAGGTGAATATGAAGTTATTCATCACACACAATTAATTCAAGATTTAATCAATACGGGCAAATTAGCATTGGAAGGCAGCGAAACCTACAAAGGAAAAAAAATCACTTTTCACGATCCCTGTTATTTGGGTAGAGCAAATGATGTCTATGAAGCACCAAGGAGTTTGATTGAAAAATTAGATGCAGAATTGGTAGAAATGAAACGCTGTAAATCAAAGGGTTTATGTTGCGGAGCAGGTGGAGCACAAATGTTTAAAGAAGCAGAAAAAGGGACAAAAGAAATAAATATCGAGCGTACTGAGGATGCCTTGGAAACAGCGGCCGAAATTATTGCAACTGGATGTCCTTTTTGTAATACTATGATGACAGACGGCATAAAAAATGTTGAAAAAGAAGATGCTATAAAAGTTTTAGATGTAGCAGAATTAATTGCCAATGCAGCAGATCTTTAAATCACTTTTTCCTGAGTTACCTGATTCAAGTCGCATTTGGTTGCACCTTGCGAATAGAAAATTAGTAGCCTCAGAGGAGCAATTTTTAAAAGAGGAATTAACTTTATTTCTTGATAGCTGGTCTGCTCACGGTAAAAGATTACAATGCAATGCATCTTTACTTTTTTCGCAGTATTTAATCTTTTCAGTAGATGAAAATATCGAATCTGCCTCTGGATGTTCAATTGATTCCTCAGTTCATTTTGCAAAACGCATGGGCTCAGAATTAGGAATAGATTTTTTTACGCGACTGGAAGTCTTAGTGATAGAAGGAAATGAAACACGCTTACTTTCTTATTTTGATGCGGTAGCTCAAAAAGCACCTTTTATAAATCCCCAGATAACGCAGTTGTCAGAATTGAGGTCAATCCAATGCTAATCTAAAATCTCTTTTAAACGAATAAGTGCTTCCACTTTTTCAGCATTTCCAATTTGTTGATAGGAAGCAATTAAGTTATTAATCATCCTCATTATAATACTGGTATTAGAGCAGGGCTCAAAAAAAGTGCGTTCATAGCTTAATTTGAGTTCATCTAAAAAAGATTTAATTTCTGCAGCATCAAAAACACTGCCCTTTGAGAATGCATTAATGTAAAATAATACGCCATATTCATTTTGGGTATTGCTTAAAAATCCGGTTCCTTTATCATCCATATAAGCCAAAATAAAATGATTTGGCAAGTTCACTCCATAAATGGGAAGATCTAATTTTTGAGCAATAATGCTATAAATTAAACTGATTACTAAAGGATTACCTTTTTTACTTTCCATTACAACATTGATACAGGAGTTAACTGGCGAATAATAATTTTTTGTGTCACCCTGAAAATGATGCATTCCAAAGAAGATGCGGTTGAAGATTTTTACTTGTTCATAGGCTGTCTGATTATCATTTAATTCAAGCCAAATATCTTTTCGGATAGCTTGTATTGAATTATATATTTGAGAATCATCTAAATCTGGATATTGAAATTTTGCGATAATGATAGCTCCTTCAAGTAAATCTTTTTCAGATGAGGCCGTCCATTCAAGTAATTGATTTTTTATGACTTCAAATTGGATATCTTGAATGATGTTTTCAATTCTTGTTTGAAAAATTAATCCATAATAGTCATTTTCCCAAGATTGTTCCAAATAAGGAATTGCATCAGGTCCAAATTGTATTAATTGTCCACGCACGTGCTCAAATATAGAGTCATCTGGATCATCAATTAATTTTACTAAGGCTTGTATAGAAGAATTCTCTAAAATCATAACTCAGCAAAAGTATGCTGAAGGTCTTTTTAATTTCTGAGATTTTTAAATCTTTATCAATGTTCAAATGTTAATTTTGAATCTTTTGATTCTTTTAGTAATAAACACTGCGAAATCTCAAGGAATTTTAAAGCAATCTTTTTTAAAAGAATCAAATAGTCTTATAAACGATTTTTAAAATCGCTTCTTCTTCTTTAATAGCATCATTTTTTATTTTTTCAGCTTTTGCCAAAATTTCTTTTTTAAATGCCTCATCTTTAAGTTCCGCTGCATTAATTCTCACGTTCATATACGCACCAATAACCGCACTTCTTGCACACAAAGCACCTACACCAGCATCGCTTATTGAATTTGGATTTCCTATCTCCGCCATTGCTTTTATTATTGGAAAAGAAGAATAAGCTAAAATCATTGTCTTAAGCGGAACTTCTGTTGCATATTTTGTAGCATTTTGAATAGCTTCAGAGCGAAATTTTACTTCTTGCTCAGAGGATTTGGGCAGTGAGAATGCCTCCATTATTTTATTAAATGCACGCGTGTCTTCATCAACTAAGTACAATAATTCATCTTTTATTTTTTGACCTTTTTCTGCCCAAGCGCTAAATTCTTTCCATCGATCATCCCAACCTTTTTTATGTGCTGAAAGATTCGCAACCATTGTTGCGAGCGATATTCCAAGTGATCCCATGTATGCTGCTATTGATCCTCCTCCTGGAGCTGGCGATTCACTTGCAGTTTCATTTGCAAACTCTTGTAAAGATAAATTAACAAGTTTGTCTTGTTTTTCCTCATTTAGTAAGTATTCAATGATTTTTTTCTCTGGTATAAATTCTGAAAGTTCATCAAGGCCGAGTGACTTTACTGCAATATGAATTATTTCTTTTTCGCTAACTCCAACACTTCGTTGTTGTTTTTCTAAAAAATACCTTCCTGCATCTAGCAGAGACTTTAAAGGAATCAAACCAACTAATTCTGAACCTGTGACACGAACACCTCTTTCATTTGCTTTCTTACAGACTTCATCAAACGCAATATGTATGGGAGTAATATTTACGTTTGTCAGATTCATACTGATTTGAGCTACGCCATATTCTTCAATAAACCAACCAATAGCCTTGACGGATTTTAGTGTGCCAGGCTGAACTATTTCTTCACCTTTTTCATTTTGGATTTTCCTTCCTGATTCCCGAACATCAAAAGCAATAGCATTTGCTCGTCTCGTGGATGTTGTATTCAGATTTATATTGTAAGCAACTAAAAAATCTCTGGCGCCAATTACTGTTGCACCGCTTTTAGCATTAAAAATTGCTTTCCCAAAATCTGGAGCCCATTCACTCAAAAGAATTTTTTTAGAAAAACCTTCGTATTCACCAGCACGAATTATAGAAAGATTTTTACGTTCCGGATTTTTTTGCGCAGCCTCATAAAGATATACGGGAATAGCCAAATCATTTCCTACGCGCTCACCCAATTTTTTTGCCCATTCAGCGGTTTCTTCCATTGAAATATTTGCCACAGGAATTAAAGGACAAACATCTGTTGCTCCCATTCGTGGGTGTTCACCAGTATGTTTGCGCATGTCAATTAGCTCTGCAGCTTTTTTTATAGCGCGGAATGCTGCTTCAATAACTGAAATTGGTTCTCCAACAAAGGTAACAACTGTTCTATTAGTTGCTTTCCCAGGATCTACATCCAGTAGACGAACTCCTTCAACACTTTCAATTTCATTCGTGATTTGTTTAATTATACTCATGTCAGAACCTTCACTAAAGTTCGGAACACATTCTATTAGTTGTTTCATACCACAAATTTAATTTTATTTTTTATCTCTTAAAGAACTCCTTTTAGATTTGACGCTTCAGAGAAAAGATTTTGAGTTCAAGAAGTCTTTTCTTTATTTTAGGATATCTAATATAAAGTCTGGTGCAGCTATTGGCCTCATAGTTTTTGCATCAACAAACACCAAAGTAGTTGTGGCGCTTAGTAAAAGAATTTCTTTTTCATTAAAAATTTCATATTTAAAGTAAATTCGAGCTCCTTTAAGTTCACTAATTGTAGTTTTTATTTTTAGAAGGTCATCATATTTTGCTGGAAAGTGATAATTGATGCTTAATTCTGAAACCGGCAATAAAATTCCTAAATCCTCAAGTTCTTTGTAGACAATTTTGTTTTCTCTTAAAAGTTCAACGCGACCAAGCTCTAAAAATGCAGCATAATTCCCGTAATAACAGAAGCCCATTTTGTCTGTTTCGCTGTATCTCACTCTAACAAAATGAGCGCCTTCAAATTTTCTAAGCATTTTTATAATTTTATTTTTTTTATTTAACAATTAGTAGAACAGTAAGTTAATATTTATAACTACTTTCGAAAGTACATATTAAAGTAAAAAACACACGATTAATTTTTAACAAGTAAAAAAAACTATAAAGTCAATAGCAAATCGATTTTTTTTTTAACTTTTTTATACAAATCTTTGTACTCTCCAAAAAAATACGCTTTGAAAGTGTTTTTTTATCACTTTTTTAAAGTAAAAATAAACTGTTTATAAAATTCAATTATGATTAAAAGTCACGAAGGTGTATGGGAGTCTTGTTTAAAGTTAATTAAAGACAACATCTCTCTACAAGCATTCAAAACATGGTTCGAACCAATTGTTCCAATTAAATTAGAAAACAACATTTTAACGATCCAAGTCCCTTCACATTTTTTTTATGAATGGTTAGAAGAACATTATATTCAGCTGCTTCGAAAAGTTGTTAAAAAAGAAATAGGCAACGAAGGGAGTTTAGAATACAGTATTGTTATGGAAAATAATTCAAATTCTTCAAGTCCTTATACTGTTAAAATCCCAACAAACAATACTAGCTCCTTAAAAAATGCACCGGTCAATATGCCGATTAATACAAATGAGAAGCAAATTCGCAACCCATTTATTATTCCAGGCTTAAAGAAGGTGAACATTGAATCTAATTTAATCGCATCTCATACATTTGATAATTTTGTTGAGGGTGAATGTAATCGTTTGGCTCGTGCATCTGGTTATGCTGTCGCAAATAAACCAGGCGGAACAGCTTTTAATCCTCTATTAATTTATGGCGGTGTTGGTTTAGGAAAAACACATTTAGCGCATTCAATTGGAATCGAGATAAAAGATAATTTTCCCAATAAAACAGTTTTGTATGTGCAATCTGAAAAATTTGCACACCAATTTATAGATGCTATAAAGAATAATACTACCAATGATTTTGTTCATTTTTATCAAATGGTAGATGTTTTAATTATTGACGATGTTCAATTTTTTACTGGTAAAGAAAAAACCCAAGATGTTTTCTTTTCAATCTTCAATCACTTGCACCAAAATGGAAAGCAAATTGTTTTAACATCAGACAAAGCACCAGTTGAAATGCAAGGAATGGAGCAACGTTTACTTTCTCGCTTCAAGTGGGGATTATCTGCAGATTTAGGAACACCAGATCTCGAAACTCGAATTGCAATTTTGGAGAAGAAAATGTACGGAAGCGGAATTGAGCTGCCAAATGATGTTGTTGAATACTTAGCTTATTCTATAAATACAAATATCCGAGAAATTGAAGGTGCCTTAAATACACTTTTAGCGCAGGCCTCACTTAATAAAAAAGCAATTACCTTGGAACTTGCAAAGCAAATGGTGGATAAATTTGTTCGCAGTACAGCTCGTGAAGTTTCTATAGAATACATTCAGAAAGTAGTTTGTGATTACTTTGATTTGCCAATTGAAATGCTAAAATCTAAAACGCGGAAGCGTGAAGTTGTTCAAGCTAGACAAATTTCAATGTATTTCTCTAAAAAGATGACAAAATCTTCACTTGCAAATATCGGTGCTCACTGTGGTGGAAAAGACCATGCTACCGTTCTTCATGCTTGCCGAACAGTTGTTAATTTATCTGAGACAGATAAACAATTCAGAAATTATTTAGAGGAGTTAGAGAAAAAATTGACGATTCATTAATTTGTGAAGCAAGAGTCAAACTATTCATTGCGAATTTTAATGGTCTGTTTGGGTAACATTTGTCGCTCTCCTATTGCAGACGGTTTATTGCGAAGAAAAGTAAAAGAAAATGACTTAAATATTCTTGTTGACTCTGCGGGAACTGCTGCTTATCATATTGGGAAAGCACCTGATTCGAGAATGTGCTCAACAGCAGAAGAGTTTGGCACAAATATCAAAAATTTAGTAGCGCGAAAGTTTACAATAAATGATTTTGATGATTTTGATATTATCTATGCAATGGATGAGTCTAATCGACAAAATATTTTGAGTTTAGCAAGAAATAATTCTGATAGAGAAAAAGTACGGTTAATTTTAGATGAATTAGATTCCAATTCAAATCTTTCCGTTCCTGACCCTTATTATGGCAGCTTAGAGGATTTTAAAGCTGTTTATGAATTAGTAGAAAAAGTAACTTCACTTATCATAACTAAAATTAAAAATGGAGAAATTAGGTAAATTATTTTTGATTCCAAATACCTTAGGAGGAGAATCTTTATCGGATATAATCCCAGATGATGTTATAAAATCAACAATTCTATTGCGCCACTTTGCAGTCGAAGAAATTAAATCGGCTAGACGTTTGCTGCGAAAAATGGACCGTCAATTTCCAATTGATGAATGTCATTTCACACTCATGAATAAGCATTCTAAAGAATCAGATTGTATGAAGGTGCTCCTTAAACTAACAAATGGTGAGGATGTTGGAGTTATTTCTGAAGCAGGTTGCGCCGGAATTGCAGATCCTGGAGCTGAATTGGTTTTTTTAGCTCACAGTCAAGGAATTCAAGTTGTTCCTTTTGTTGGACCTTCTTCTATATTTTTGGCATTAATGGGTAGTGGATTTTCAGGACAGCATTTTACCTTTCATGGCTATTTACCAAAGGAACGAAAAGACCGAATTCGAAAAATGAAAGATATGGAAATGGATACTCGGCGCCATGGTGGGACACATATTTTTATGGATACTCCATTTCGAAATATGAATGTTTTAGAAGATTTACTGAATGAATTAACGGATACCACTCAATTGTGTATTGCTTCTAATTTAACAATTCACAATGCATTGATTCAAACTCATTCAGTAATTGAATGGCGAGATAAAGCCTATGACTTGAGTAAAATTCCAACTGTTTTCTTAATTGGAACAGGTCAATGACTTTGACATTATATCTAAAAAATTATACCAATAGTATTTTTTTTATTTTTAATTTTACCAAAAAAATGAATTTCTCCTTATCCTTTTTTACGTTTTTATTTCTAGCTGTTTCACCTTTATTTTTAGCTCAGACTAAGGATGAATCCGAAATACCATTTGAAGAACCAAAAACATTTTCCTCTTCTCGAATAATAAATGGCCATTCCAATGAAACGCTTTCAAAAGGTACATATGAAATGAGAATTGAGCATCGCTTCGGGGATTTTTCAGGACTAAATGGTGGATACCAAAATATGTTTGGTTTTGATTACCTCTCAGACATGAGAATAGCAATAGAATATGGCGTAAGTGATAAATTCATGCTTGGATTAGGAAGGTCTAAAGGAACAGGAGCTCCTTATCGCTCGCTTTTAGATGGATTTTTAAAATACAAAGTCCTTGAGCAAAAAAAAGGCAGTATGCCTCTTTCTATGACTGTGATTTCAGGTTCTAGCTTTACCTACATGAAAAGTTCAATCCTTCAATCTGATGTTAGTTTTTTCCCAAAAGCTTCTCATCGACTAGCTTATTTTACTCAGCTTAATTTAGCAAAACATTTTGGCGAGCGATTTTCACTTGCTCTTGTTCCAACGCTTCTCCACAGAAATTATGTTACACAAAATGATCAAAATACTCTATTTGCTCTTGGAAGCGCATTTCGCTTGAAAATTAGTAGCCGATTTGCAATACTTGCTGAATACTATCATGTTTTTCACAATGAACAATTTCGCCCGTCAAGTTTTTATAAGAATAGTTTAGGCATTGCTTTGGAGTGGTTTACTTTTGGGCACAACTTTACTGTCAATTTTACTAATTCTGGTGGTTTAGGTGAAACTCAATTTATACCTTACACTTCAGAAAATTGGTTGAAAGGGCAATTTAGGTTCGGTTTTTGTGTAGCTCGTAAATTTTAATCTTTGAATTATGAAAAAATATTATCTTATCATCTCTTACATTTTTTTACTTGTTATAAGTACTTCTCTAGCTTTTCTTCCAATAGATCGTTTTGAAATTACGGACGCTTTCTCTCTTAAATTTAAGAGTGCAGATCCTTCAGGTTCTTTTAAGAAAATGGAAGGCATAATCGATTTTAATGAGCAAAGTTTAGAGACTTCAAAATTTAATTTATCAATTGATATTTCCTCGATAAAAACTGGAAACGGTATGAGAGATAAAAAAGCACAAACAGAAGAATGGTTTGATGCCAAAAAATACCCAAACATCAAGTTTGTATCAAAAACAGTAGAAAAAGAAGATGATTTATATAAAATCACAGGCGACTTAACGCTCAAAGGGACAAGTAAAGTTTATGTTATAAAGGCTAAGAAAAGCGGGTCTGGAAATGCTATTTCTTTTTCTGGGAGTATTAATGTAAATAGAATGGATTTTAACATTGGTAAAAAGAGTGATGTCGTTCCAGATATTATGAAAGTTTCTTTTAATCTTCCTGCAGAAAAAAAATAACATGTTTAAGTCTTATTTTCTTTTGGGTTTAGTAGTTTCCTTAATTTCATCTCTCGGAGCAGCTGTTTATGTGACCAAATACTATGAGGTAATGGCAAACTTTTCTCTGATACTTCCTCTTTGGAAAATTATAGCAACTT
>JBIKOE010000004.1:0-58677 GCA_044358215.1 Crocinitomicaceae bacterium | reverse complement strand
GCAATACAAGAGATAAAAAATGAAATTGAACGACTTCAAAAAGATTTAGTTCCCGATGAAGAATTAGAATTGGTGAGGAATTATTTATTGGGGCAACTTTTAAAAAGTGCAGATGGCCCCTATGCTATGACTGATTTATTTCTATCTGTTGATGCATATGAATTAGATTTTTCATTTTATGAAAGCTACATTCAAAAAGTGAAGAATATCGATGCAGAAGAATTGAGATCATTAGCCGTTAAATACCTTGCTTGGGATTCAATGAGTATCGTTATCGCAGGATAGCAACTTCACTCCATATTTTTCGTTATACTAAAGTCTGCTAAAATTCGTTCTTAAACAATGCGTTTCCTCTTTCTACTATTTGTTTTAGTTGCTTTTAAAAGCAACGCTTCGCATGTTATGGGAGGAGAAATTACCTATAAATGCATCGGTGGAAATACCTACATTTTTGAACTAACTTTTTACCGCGATTGCAATGGTTCTGATGTTACTATTAGCCCTGAAGTTTTAAGAGTTTGGAACCACCCTACTTTAACTTCAATTTCAATTCCTTTTATTTCAAGAGAAGATATTTCGCCAACTTGCTCCCCCGTTTCTGGAGGTCCAAGTCCATTGCTTTGTGGAACTAATGCAAATGGAGGAAATGGAATTGGAGCAATCGAGAAAATTATTTACAGAAGTGATCCTATTACTATTGCAGGAATTCCACCAAGTCAAGGTTGGGCTTTTACCTACGAAAATTTCTCTCGAAGTAATACTATAACAAATATTACAAATCCCTCTACTTATGGAATAACTTTGGTTGCAAAAATATATGCCAATCCAAATTCTACTGCAAACGGATGCAGCGACTCCTCTCCACTTTTCCTTCAAAAACCATCTTTTGTTCATTGTGCAAGTAATGAATACCAATACAATCCAAATGCTGTAGACCCCGATTTAGATTCGCTTTCTTTTGATTTCGGAATTCCTTATAATAATTTTCCTACAGGAGTTTACAATCCACCATTAATTCCAATACCCGTTCCTTTTGAACCGAACTTTTCATTTCTCAGTCCAACTCCAAATACACTTATAAATCCTGCAAATTTTGCAGCTGAAATAAACAATCAAACTGGAGAATTAAAATTTACAAGTGTCACTATTGGAAATTATGTAGTTAAAATTCTGGTCAAATCATATCGGCAAGGAATTCTTATTTCTGAGGTTGAACGAGAAATGCAATTGGTTGTTTTTGCTTGTAATAATTTAAATTCTGCTCCAACTATAAGCGCACCATTTCCCGGTAATTCTTTTGAGGCAACGATCAACGCGGGAGATCCAATTTCATTTAATATCCAAGCAATTGACAATGATATACTTCAAAATGGTAGCCAACAAACACTTTCTCTAACAGCTTCTGGTCCTATGTTTGGAACTAATTTCACACAAAATACTGGCTGCAATATTATTCCCTGCGCAACTTTAGATAATGGAATTCCGATTTCGGGACAACAAAACGTTTCCGCTCAATTTAATTGGCAAACATCTTGCGACCATTTAGTTAATGCTTATGGTACTGTTTCTGATGAAGTAAGTTATAATTTTGTTTTTAGAGTACAAGACGATTATTGCCAAGTTCCAAAAGTTACCTACAAAACAGTAACAATTAAGCTCTTAAATCAGGGTGTAATTCAAGCACCAAAAATTTCTTGTATTCAAACCAACAATGATAATAGTTTAACTATTTTTTGGTCTTCAGTATTAGATCCTGCAAGTTCATTTATATCCTACAAAGTGTATTCTGTTCAAAATGGATTACTGGCAACTATTAATAACATCAATACAACACAATTTACTACAACAACCGTTAATTCAGCACAAGATTATTACATTGCTGTACAATCGGGTTGTGGAGGAAATACGCTAAAATACAGCGATACAATTTCTAATATTCATCTTGACTTAGTAAATCCAATTAATGGAACTGCTGTTTTGCAATGGAATATGCCCTACTCTACACAGTTACCAAATTTTAATGCTTATTACTATTTATATAGGGAATTCCCAACAGGATTTTTCTCATTTATGGATAGTGTACCATACAACACACTAACATATGTTGATACTATTACTGTCTGCGAAGAATTTATTAGATACAGGGTAAATCTAGCCACAACAAGCTGTAATTTCACATCCAATCGGCCAGGCGAAGTATTTTCTGATATGATTACACCTTCAATTCCCACAATCTATTCAGTTAGCTTTGACACATTAACTAGTAATATAACAATTAACTGGAATCAAAATCCTCTTTTAGATACTTATGGATATGTTGTTTATATAGTTGGAGCCAATGGTTTTCCTACTGAATTAGACACTCTTTTCGGAATAGGTTCTACTAGTTATTCTTATCCTGCTCCAAGTGGCCAGGGACCATTTTCTTATTCAGTGGCGGCTTTTGATTCTTGTTTTACAAGTTCTATTCCAATTACCTATCAAACATCAGCAAAAAGTCCAATACATTCTAGTTTTATTCTTTCAAATAGTGTCAGTATGTGTGATGAACTTGCGCAATTAAGTTGGACATCCTATTTTGGGACTTCGGTAAATTATTATAGAATCTGGGTAAAAACTAACCAATATTGGGTGCTATTAGACAGTATAAGTTCTAATACATTTTCAACTTCTGTTGAAGGTGGAGAAAATTATTGCTTTATTGTCGAAGCAATGTTACAAAATGGCTATTCAGCATTTTCAAATCCTTCTTGTTTTGTCGTTCCTCAACCACTACAACCAGCTTTCCATTATTTTAAACTCGCAACAATTAATAACAAAACCATTGAACTATATGATTATTGTGATGCCTCAGTTGGCGTCAAAGAAATAATATTTGAACGCAAAAATCCTACTAGCTTATTATTTGAAGAAATTGGAAGAGCAAATTCAATCACAGATGTAACATTATTTGTAGACAATCAAGCTACGACAAGTATTAATGCTTGGGAATACAGAACAAAATACATAGATAGTTGCGGGAATGACGGAAATTACGCAAATTCTAATCAAACAATTTTTGTTCAAGGAACGACAGATGAATACGACATGATAAATCAAATTAATTGGTCGCCTTATTCAGGATTTGATGGCCCAATTACTGAATACCAAGTATTTAGAGGAGTAAATGGCGTATTTCAGCAAATTGCAACAGTTCCAAACACACAATTCTCACTTATCGATGATGTAGGATTAGTTGAAAGCAATGGTGAAATCTGTTACCATATTGAAGGAATTGAGGGATTAAATTCTTATAATTTAGCTGAAGTTAGTCGATCAAATGATTTTTGTTTTATATACTCTCCATTAATTTTTATTCCAAATGCCTTTACACCCGATGGACTTAACTCAATATTTAAACCTATACTTAGTAATGTTTCATTAAAAAATTATAGCATGAAAATTATCAATCGTTGGGGGCAAGTTGTTTTTGAAACTACGGATCAAACTATTGGCTGGGATGGAAAGATTAGTGAATCTGGAGAGCAAGCAACGAATGATTTATTTCTGTACTACATCGTTTTGGAAGACCAATACGAAAAGCAGTACATTCGGAAAGGAACGATAACAATGGTCCGTTAAGATGCAGAAAATTTTAATCATACAAACTGCTTTTATCGGAGATGTAATTTTAGCTACACCACTTATTGATAGCTTACACGTACAATTTCCGAATTCTAAGATTGATTTCTTAGTTAAAAATGGCAATCAAAATCTTTTAATCAATCATCCGAACTTAAACAGAGTATTGGTATTTGACAAATCAAAAAAAATCAAAAGTTTACTAGCTCTAGTTAAGGAAATAAGGAAAGAAAAATATGATTTAGTAATTAATTTACAACGTTTTTTTTCCTCGGGATTATTGACAGCTTTTTCAGGAGCAAAGGAAAAACGTGGCTTTAAAAAAAATCCGCTTTCCTTTTTATCAACTAAATCTTTTGATCATACAGTCAATAATGGACTTCATGAAGTCGAGAGAAATTCAGCTCTTATTGAAGATCTATGCACGAAAACATTTAAATCACCAAAATTATATCCAAGCGCAAGTGATTTTGATAAAATATCCTCTTTCCAGAGTAAAAGTTATTATTGTATTGCACCATCGTCCGTTTGGTTTACAAAACAAGCACCAAAATCAGTATGGATAAAAACAATCCATTCAATTAAAGATAAAAATGCTATAATTTATCTAATTGGTGGTTCTGAAGATTTTAATCTTTGTGAAGAAATTAGTATTGAAATTAAAAATACAGAAGTAAAAAATCTTGCAGGAAAACTCAGTTTAATGGAATCTGCGGCTCTGATAAAAGGAGCAATAAGAACCTTCGTAAATGATTCTGGACCTTTGCACCTTGCTTCAGCAATGAATGCACCTGTTACAGTTTATTTCTGCTCAACAAGTCCAAGTTTTGGATTTGGACCATTATCTGATGATTCTGAAATTATAGAAGTTAAAAATCTATCTTGCAAACCTTGCGGATTACATGGATATAAATCTTGTCCGAAAGGACATTTTGAATGTGGCGATTTACTTTTAGAGGATTAGTAACTATTTCCCGCTGACCTCGATACTATTCCGCCAATCGAGTGGTCGCCATGGGCGATTGTATCGAGAGGGCGGAATCACTCGGCCAGCGGCGTTGTGTTTTAGTTTGCCAATACCTCTTTCACCAAATCTGCAGCTTCTTGTAAGAGAACGACAGAATGAACATTCAGTCCAGAATCTTCAATAATCTTTTTGGCTTCGATAGCATTTGTACCCTGTAAACGAACAATTATAGGCACTGGAATTTCGCCAATATTCTTATATGCATCTACAATTCCTTGCGCAACACGATCACAGCGAACGATTCCACCAAATATATTAATAAGAATTGCTTTTACGTTCGGGTCCTTTAAAATTATATGGAAGGCCTTTTCAACACGTTCTGCATTTGCCGTTCCTCCAACATCTAAGAAATTTGCAGGATTTCCGCCGGAAAGTTTGATAATGTCCATAGTAGCCATCGCTAAACCTGCACCATTTACCATACAGCCAACATTTCCATCTAATTTAACGAAATTTAATCCAACTTCATCTGCTTCTACTTCAGTAGGATCTTCCTCTGATTTATCCCGCATTGCCTCATAATCTGGATGACGAAAAAGTCCATTGCCATCAAGCGAAACTTTTGCATCAACGGCAATAATTTTATTATCTGAAGTTTTAAAAAGCGGGTTTATCTCAAACATAGAAGCATCAATTCCTTCATATGCTTTATATAAAGTAGGAATAAACTTCACCATCTGCTTGAAAGCTTCACCCGATAATCCTAAGTTAAATGCTATTTTTCTAGCTTGAAATCCTTGAATCCCAACACGAGGATCAATAAGTTCTCGATAGATTTTTTCTGGAGTGTTTTCTGCTACATGTTCAATATTCATTCCACCTTCAGTAGAATATACAATCACATTTTTACCTTTTTCACGGTCTAGAAGAACAGACATATAAAATTCTTCCACTTCTGATTCACCGGGATAATAGACATCTTGAGCAATTAATACTTTACTAACCAACTTTCCAACTCCGTTTGTTTGAAGAGTTTGAAGATGTCCACCTAAAATTCCCCTTACCTTCTCTTCCACTTGGTCTATTCCCTTTGCTAAGACAACACCATGCGAACCTGTTTCCTCAATTGTACCTTTTCCTCTTCCTCCCGCATGAATTTGGGCTTTAATCACGTACCAACTTGTTCCAGTTTTGGCTGTAAGTTCTTTTGCTGCTGCCAAAGCATCTTCAACACGTTCAACAACAATCCCTTCCTGAATAGCTACGCCGTAGCTTTTAAGTATTAATTTTCCCTGGTATTCATGCAAATTCATAATTCAAATTTTGGAACGTAAAAGTAAGATTTTTCTTTTTAGAAGTGAAGTAAGAGAAGAAATAAATCTATTCCATTCTATTTTTCCAGGACGAACTAATTTCCCGTGAAGAATATTCCAATACCTCATGTTTTTTTAAATCGCTCCATATAGCATCAATTGAATGTGCCAAAGCTTCGGCCTCTTCTTGCATTGCGTCTCTCATCACCTTTGGATCTTGAAAATAATGTTTAACAAAATTAGTATCAAAATTTCCACTCCTAAATGCAGGATGCTTCAAAACATATTTCCCAAAATCCAATGTTGTTTTCACACCAGATATTTGATAATTATCAATTGCTTCAATCGCTCTGTCCATCGCCTCTTCTCTATTATTACCCCAAACAACAAGTTTAGCAATCATAGGATCATAATAAATTGGAATTTCCATTCCTTCAAGAAATGCATCGTCTACACGAATATTTTTTCCTGCAGGAATTCGGTAGCGATTCAATGTTCCAATATCAGGCGCAAAACCATTCAATGAATCTTCAGCATAAACCCGAACTTCGATTGCATGGCCATTGATTTTAAGTTCAGGTTGTAATTTTGGAAGTCGTTCCCCTCTAGCAACTAAAATTTGCCATTCTACTAAATCTAATCCAGTTATCATCTCAGTTACAGGATGTTCAACTTGAAGGCGCGTATTCATTTCCAAAAAGAAAAAATTTAATTCAGCATCCAAGAGAAATTCTACAGTTCCAGCACCTTCATAATTACATGCTTTACAAACCGCAACTGCAGCCTCACCCATTTGTTTTCTTAATTCTTCACTTAGAACAACACTTGGCGCTTCTTCAACAACCTTTTGATGTCTTCTTTGAATAGAACATTCTCTTTCAAAAAGATAGACAACATTACCATGCTGATCCGCAAAAACTTGAATTTCAACATGACGAGGTTTATCTACAAATTTCTCAATAAAAACCGCAGCATCGCCAAAAGAAGAAAGCGCTTCATTCTGAGCCATCGACATTTGCTCTTCAAATTCTGCAGTGCTATTTACTAGGCGCATTCCTTTTCCACCTCCTCCAGCAGAAGCTTTAATCAAAATTGGATAACCGATTTTTTCAGCTATTTGTTTTGCCTCAGCGATATCTGAAATAGCAGTATCTACTCCGGGAACAAGAGGGACATTGAATTTCTTTACTGCTTGTTTAGCGCTTAATTTATCCCCCATAAGCTCCATTGATTCAGGAGAAGGACCAATTAGTTTTATTCCTGCTAGTTTAGCATTACGAGCAAAGCCTGCATTTTCAGATAAAAATCCGTAGCCAGGATGAATGCCATCAACACCTAAATTCTTGCAATGGTTTAAGATTAAATCTTGTTGTAAATAACTCTCGCTTGAAGGACTTTTGCCGACATATACTGCTTCATCCGCTTCCAAAACATGAGGGGCAGTTTTATCAGCATCAGAATAGATAGCTACACTTTTAATACCCATAATTTTGAGTGTACGAATTACGCGTCTTGCTATTTCCCCACGATTTGCAATTAATACCTTTTTCATACTTTAACTAATTGAATGAGTTATTCTATTTCATTTGGTTGTAAAAATACTTCCAAGGCTGGAAGATTTTTTTTTACTTTAATCTTTTTAAAATGTTTTTTATCTTTCTTTCTAAAAATATCTAAAATCGCTTGAAAAAGTTGAAAATCTTTCCAAGTATTAAACTCTTCATGATATGAGATGCCTGCACCTTGTGTAAATGGTCCTGAATTTTCATTGACCGAGTTTGCATTTGATTGATTAAAAACATTTACACGAAATGTTCCTTTTTCATTTATCAAATATTCAATATTTACATCACCAATAAGTGAACTTTGAGTAGTATTATTTGAAGGCCCACTCGCATTATCCGTTTTATTTTCTACTCCAAAACTTCCAGACACAATTAGACGATCATTTAGTAAACCTGTTTTAACCCCAAGTTCAACAGAATTATCACCAGCAACTTTATCAGCTCCATAATCAACATTTAATTTATAACTTTCTGATAATTTTCCAAGAGCTGCATTTATTTGAGACTCAACTAAATCAATTGCCGATGAACCATTAGCCGATACCGTCCCTTTTAATGGTTGAAATTTTCGGACGAGTAACAAAGAAAAAAACTGACGATTTAACTCATCTTGTTCATTGGTTACCCTTCTTATCAAAGCTTTACCTGTTTCGGGTGCTTTGGGAGCTGCGATATCAAATGTTATCGTTGGCTTTAATAGCTTATCAGATAAATTTAAGTAGCATAAAACATCTTGGTTTAATAGTGACTTATCAGCAGTTTCTGGACTTAACTCCAAAATAGAAATTTTCTTTAAATCTATTGATGTTTTAATATCAAGATTAGCATCAAGAACGTCTCCATTCCAAGAAATAGAAGATCCTTCATTAATATTAAAAGGCTGATTAATCCCCATCATCACAAAATTATACTTGCTTCCTTTTACAATATTATAAGTTCCGTTCATTGATAAATGATCCAACTGATCTAATTTCATATTTATTTCGCCAAAACCTTTTGCTGTAATTTCATCACCAGAGAATTCATCAAAAATTAGTTTAATGTTGCTTTCAGGAGTTACTTTAAATTTTAAATCAAGATTGACACCTGAAAAATTAATCTTATCCTCAACGACAGCATTATTAATTCCTTTTTGAACAAATTGGATAAAATCTTCTGATTCTTCAATATCTGAAACCCCATACATTGGGAAATTAATAAGAGTACCTTTTTTTGTTTCTAATTCAACAAGAATATCAAGTTTATTTGAAGTACCTGAAATATTTGCTGTTCCTTTTGCATAGGCTTTACCAAAATATACATCACCATCTTTATAGTTTGTATTTAAAACCATAAATTGATCTAAAGGCAAAACTTTCAGAGGATTTAAAACATCTCTTTTAGACAAATCATCTTCAAAATTTAAATTTAAATCAAAATTGAATCCAGAGAAATCTTTATGGTAAATTGTGCCAACCATTGATGCAATATTCCCATCCTCATCTTTCAGCGGCAGATTATTTATCAAAAAGCCATCCTCAACAACATCAATTTTTCCATTAAATCTATATTTAACGCCCAACAACTCAACTTTAACAGATCCTTTGTCAATAGAAAGTTTACCAGATAATTTTGGCTTATCTGGAGTGCCTTTTACAGTCAAAACACCCTTAAGTTTACCATTTAAATCTCTTGCTACAGTTGGATCGAGAAATGAATTAGCAAACTGAATATCTGTCTCATCAAATTTTAGGTGCAAATCAAGTTGATTTGTATTTATAAAATAAGCTCCTCCAAAATCTAAAGTTGGTTGATTTCTATATTCAAGTAAGCCACTAGCAAGAATGCTTTTTCGCAGATCACTCCAATCTGTTTGAATTAGAATATCTCCTACTTCTTGGCCGTCCAGAAAAAAATCTTTAAACGATGCATCACCTAAGTACTTAAAATTTGAATATGGATTTGATATCATACCCCAACCAGAAAAGTTTCCCTTTAATTTTGACGGTAAACTTAACACTGAGCTTAATTCCTCTAAATCTAATCGTTGGACATCCATTTTTAACTTATCAAAATCATTTTTAGATAAGCAGCCATTCACCTTAATTAGTTGATCATTGCGAGACAATCTAAAATTTGTAATGTGTAAGTCATCAGAAGTTAATGAAATATCAGATTCCTTCTCTATCTGCCATCTCAGTCCATGAAGAGCGAAAAAAGATGGTTTTAAGAGAAAATTTATATGTGTGTTATCTAAAAAAGTAGTCCGCCAAGCAATTTCTGAAAAACCAGATGATTCAGGATCCCATGTCAAAATTGAATTTAACATTCCTTTACTTCCTGAATTCACAAAATGTACCTTATTAAATTTTAATGAATCACTTACTGACAAAGAATTCACTAAAAAATCACCCTGAATTTCACGATTAGAAATAGCCTGATTAATACTAATTCCTTGAAAAATATAATCATTAAAAAGAATGGATTCAGATATGAAATTTGCGTTTAAACTGCCTTTTTTAGCATTAAAATTACCTTTCAAGAATGTGCTACTATTGACCTTTAGCTCCGGAAGAAATATAGAAAGTAAATCATCTAATTCCTTAGTCTCAATTTCAAAGGCAAAATCACTTTCGTTTATACTTTCTTTAGTTTCTTCTGAAACTAATTTTAAAGAAGGTAAAAGCACTGATAATTCATTTAAAATATCATTTAAAACAGTTTCATATTTAATTTTTCCCTTGATTTTAGCATCGACTAAGGAACTGGCAATTTCAATGTAATCCCCTGAGTTATTTCGCGAAAAGTTGGAATTAAAATAGGAAACATTTAATAATTTTTGATTTTCTTCATATGAAAAGTTAGAGAGATTAATTTTTCCTGACATTAATTCTAAACTAGGGCCAGAAATAGAACAAGAAATATCTGTTGAAAGATAAATATTATTGTCTTTAGTGATATTTAGTGCTCCTAGATTCATCTTTTTTAATTGTATTTCTGCTATATATTTTTGAGTTGACCCAATGGAAATTTCACCATTGTAACTTAAATCAATATTTGGGTCCTTAATCCTCAGATTTGAAAATAAAATATCGTCTATTAAACTAGCTTCATTAATTTCTATGTTTGAGTAGGAATAATCATTAAATTGGAATTTCGAAAATAAACCACGAATTATTGGAAGGTTTAATTGTCCTGAATTTGAAATACTTCCTTCTATTTGAAGAAGTCCAGTTGTAAGTCCTAAATCAGAATTATCAATGAGACTTCCTAGATTAAAATCACGAATATCAATAGAAAAGTCATCACTATTTTTTGGTGTGAATTTAAATGTTAATTCATTATTTTCAATGAGATAATTTGATTTTAACGAAATGGATCCTAAAGCTGTTTCTAATTTATCTAATCCAAAATTAAATCGATTCATCTTGCCAGCTATACTAGCATTCGTAACTTCAAAAAACTCAAGTTTTGAAAGTGGATTTTCTATCTTTATCGGAGCCATTGATTTTGGAAGAGCAACACTTTGAATGTCTTTAAGTGTAACAAAAGATTTATCTATCCTGGCATTTAAAACCCCTTGATCGCCCATACTAAAATTTGGCAAAACGATTTTTCCTTTAATAAAAGACTTGTTTCCAAATCGTAAATCAAGATTGTTTATTGCTAAGGAACTTATAGGATTTTTGATGCTTGCACTAATCTTAATTTTAGAATCCATTCCTTCTAAATCTGTTGCAAAATATGAAACATCTTTCATCGAGAGTGTGCTAGGATTAATTTCAACATCAAAAATTACAGAATCTGAAAAAGATGAAAAAGCAGACCAATTTCCATAAAGTAAATTCAATTTACTTGCCCTTAAATTCGTTTCATTGCTTATTAATTGAAACTTTTTAAGAAATATACCCTGAGATCCAATTCTTAGACCTGCACTTAGCTTTTCAAGATTAAACCCTGATTTATCTTTACATTTTAGGTCCTGAATTTGAAGTTTTATCGTTTCACCTTGTAAAGCTAAATTCTGAACATTCACTCCAATATTTCTTAAATACAAATGAGCAAAATCAATTCCATATTTTTGAGGCTTTACTCGGAAATCATCGAAACGAAATGAGAAATCAGAAAGAGAAATATTTTTTGCGCTGAGCGAGAGTTTTTTAGTTTTTGTTTTTTGTGTGTCGCCAGAAAAATAATCTTCTAAGAATGCATAATTATAGGATCCATTTTTCTTGTTCCGATTAAGATATATTGAACCCTTACTTAATTCTATTTTTCCAATATCAAAACTATTATTAGAGAGATCATAATCATCCAAAGTCAAAAGAATAGATTCTGCGTAAAGAAGCGTATCCTTCTTCATGTCTAAAATAAGAATCCCATTCAGAGAAACCTTATCAAAAAGAATAATCTCAAGGCCTTTTAATTCAATTTTTGTATTTAACTCTTTAGAAAGAAATGCAACAACTTTGTCTGCTAGAAAGGTCTGAAAAGTACTTGTTCGGATAAGAAAAGTAAAAATGATTATACAGATGAGTAAGCATTCAAAAAATATACCCAATGAATTAATCGCTATTTTCTGTAATTTTACCATGCTTTCATAACAAATTTAAGAATCTTTTGGCTGTAAACAACATAATTATACTCGGAATTGAATCCTCGTGCGATGATACATCAGCAGCCATTTTGGCTGGAACAAAAATCTTATCAAATGTTACAGCTACACAATTGATTCATGAGAAATATGGAGGTGTGGTTCCAGAATTGGCTTCGAGAGCACATCAAGAAAATATTTTGCCAGTTGTAGAACGAGCAATTGAACAAGCAGGAATCACGCTAAAAGACATACAAGCAATAGCATTTACTCAGGGTCCTGGACTTCTTGGCTCACTGCTTGTCGGCACTTCTTTTGCAAAATCATTTGCTCTTGCCAGAAATATTCCTTTGCTTGCAGTCCACCATATGAAAGCGCATATTTTAGCCCATTTTATCGACGATACGGAGAAAGAAAAACCTACTTTTCCTTTTTTATGCTTGACTGTTTCAGGAGGTCATACTCAAATCGTATTGGTAGAAAGCCACTTAAAAATGTCAATTTTAGGAAAAACAATCGATGATGCAGCCGGAGAAGCATTTGATAAAGCAGCAAAAATGTTGGGTTTTTCTTATCCTGGAGGACCCTTAATTGATAAATTTGCACAATTAGGAAATCCCGATAAATTCACTTTCTCAAAGCCAAGAATTCAAGGTCTTGATTTTAGTTTTAGTGGCTTAAAAACATCTATTTTATACAGTATTCGTGATGCTCAAAAAGAAAACCCAAATTTTATTGAAGAAAATCGCAATGATTTATGCGCTTCAATACAAAAATCGATTGTCAGTATTCTTATTAAAAAACTTGAGATGGCTGTTCAACAAACAGGTATCCATCAAGTTGCCTTAGCAGGAGGCGTTTCAGCAAATAGTGAGCTCAGAAAAGCATTAAACGAAAAAAAAATGGACAATTGGAAAGTTTTTATTCCTAAATTTGAATACTGCACTGACAATGCAGCAATGATTGCAATTGCAGGGAAATTTCTCTTTGATTCAGGGGATTTTGCAACACAAGCTGTTAGTGCAAAAGCTAGAATGGATTGGTAAGAATACCATTTTATTGAAATACTAGACTTTTAAATTTATATATATTTTTTTTTGTAAATTTGAAATATCATTTATTTTATCTCCTTCAATTAAAAATGCGTTTTAATCTTTTTTTCTTTTTTCTACAATGTACTTCTCTTTTGATTGCTCAAAACCATGTAAATTGGAGCTTTGCCTACGATAATGTCAACTCAAACATTGTTATTACAGGAACTATTGATGAAGGATGGCACCTTTATTCTCAAAAAACACCAGCTAATTCTGGACCAATTCCGGTAAGTATTAGCATTGATAAACAAAAGGGAATAAAACTGATTGGTAAATGCGAGGAAAAACTAGTTCCTCAAGAAATTTTTGATGTAAATTTTGATTCAAAAGTGTATCTTTTCGAAAATTCCTACTTAGCATCTCAAATAATAAAACTAAAAAATACAAATCAAATAAAAGGCAACGTTCAATATATGGTCTGTAATGACACACAATGTCTTCCCCCTATTGAAGTTCCATTTGCACTAATTATAAAGTAAATTTACATGAAAAAATACCTTGGATTGATTCTTTTTTTACTTCAACTTAATTTTTTGTTTTCTCAAATCATCAATCATGAAGATGTCGTGAAAGTTAACTTTTCGTTAGAACAAAAAAATTGTGAAGCATTTATTGTAGCGAAAATCACAATAATTCCAGGTTGGCATATCAATTCAAACAAACTTCCAAAAAATTCATATGCTATTCCAAGTGAGTTAAAAGTCAATAAGACGAATAAACTTACTATTAAAGAAACAATAGAACCTAAGCCGATACAATACATAGACGAAGATTTGGGTGATATGCAGAGTTACCACAAGGGTTCACTCACGATGAAAAGAAGAGTTTTAATTAATTCCATCAATGATTTAAAAGTCTCTGGTGTCTTTTCATTTCAAGTATGTGATGAAGCAGGAAAATGTTTAATGCCCCACGAATATACTTTTTCATTAAATGCTAAAGGATGTGAAGCAATTAAAAGTGATAGTGTTGTAAAAATTGAAAAGGATACAGCAAGTCAAATTGCTAAAAATAAAGTCGTAAATAATGATAGAGTAGATAAGAATCTGAAAAAAACTCCTGACAAACCTGCTAAATCAATGTTTCTAATTTTCATTATTTCATTCTTGAGTGGCTTTGCTGCGTTGCTTACTCCTTGTGTTTTCCCAATGATTCCAATGACAGTTAGCTTTTTTACTAAAAAAAGCAAATCAAAAGCTGATGGAATTAAAAACGCGTTGTTATACGGCATTTCAATTATTGCGATTTATGTTCTTTTAGGTACAATTGTAACTACAATCTTTGGCCCTTCAGCATTAAATGCATTATCTACAAATATTTGGTTTAACATGCTTTTCTTTGTATTACTGGTCGTATTTGCTATTTCATTTTTAGGAGCTTTTGAAATCATGCTGCCCAACTCTTGGCTAAATAAAGCTGATAAAGCATCGGATAAAGGTGGATTTATTGGAATCTTTTTTATGGCGCTTGCACTCGCATTGGTTTCTTTTTCTTGCACAGGACCAATAGTTGGAACCTTATTAGTTGAATCTGCAACAATAGGCGGAATTGCACCATTTGTCGGAATGTTTGGCTTCTCATTGGCTTTAGCGCTTCCATTTGCTTTATTTGCTGCTTTTCCTGGATGGATGAATTCACTTCCAAAATCTGGTGGTTGGTTAAATACGGTGAAAGTTTTTCTTGGGTTTTTAGAACTTGCCTTGGCTTTCAAATTTCTTTCAAATGCAGATTTAGTAGTGCAAGGGCATTTCTTAGAACGCGAGTTATTCTTAGCTATTTGGATAGGGATATTTTCAGTATTAACCATTTATCTTTTTGGTTTCTTACGCTTACCACACGATAGTCCAATTCAAAATTTATCTGTTGGTCGTACTCTAATTGGAACACTTTCTCTCATTTTTGTAATTTACTTAATCCCGGGAATGTGGGGAGCTCAATTAAAATTAATTAGCGGATTCCCACCTCCATTGTCTTATAGCGAAGCTCCTCAAGGATTTGGGAATTCTCAAAATACTACTGATCATTCTGCAAATAAAGATATGCATCTCGGACCTCAAAATATCATGGTTTTTCATGATTTAGAAAAAGCTGAAGCATATGCAAAAAAAGTAAACAAGCCTCTTTTTGTCGACTTCACAGGTCATGCATGTGTCAACTGCCGAAAAATGGAAGAAAAGGTCTGGGGTGAGCCTGGAGTAATTGAAATATTAAGAGATAAATTGGTTATTGTTTCGCTTTATGTTGATGAAAAAACTGCGCTTCCTGTTTCCGAACACAAAGAATTGGAATATGCGCCAGGTAAAAAAATGAAAATCAAAGAAATAGGCCACAAATGGAGTTATTTGCAAACTACTCGATACAAAAGTAATACACAGCCTTATTACCGTTTATTGGGACCGCAGAATGAAGATTTAGAGATTGGGTCGGCAGACTACGAACACCATGGCAATGCTACTGATTTTAAAGCCTGGCTAGAAAAAGGTTTAGAAGAATATAAAATGGCAGATACTAAAAACTAAAGTTAAGTAATAAACGCTATTTTTATATTCTCATTATTTAGCTAACTCATGAAACTTTGTATCGCCGAAAAACCTAGTGTTGCTAAAGATTTAGCAGAGATTTTAGGCGCAAAAATACGACACGATGGGTATTTTGAAGGCAACGGTTATTGCGTAACCTGGACCTTTGGTCACCTTTGCTCTTTAAAGGATCCGGAAGATTATAATCCTAATTGGAAATATTGGAAATTAGAGGATTTACCTATTATCCCGGCGCAATTTGGAATCAAGATAAAAAGAGATAAAGGGGTTGAAAAACAATTCCAAACTATTAAAGCATTGGTCGCTAAAGCTTCTGAAGTGATAAATTGTGGCGATGCTGGGCAAGAAGGAGAATTGATTCAAAGATGGGTGCTCTTGAAAGCGCAATGTAAAGTCCCCATCAAACGACTTTGGATTTCTTCCTTAACCGAAGAAGCAATTAAAGCAGGATTCAGCAAGCTTAAAGATTCAAAAGATTTTGATAATTTATTCGCTGCAGGAAACTCACGCGCTGTGGGAGATTGGATGCTTGGAATAAACGGCACCCGACTCTATACCAAAAAATACGGAAAAGATAAGTTAGTATTGTCTGTTGGACGTGTTCAAACACCAACACTGGCAATGATTGTCAACCGTCAAAAAGAAATCAATGCGTTTTCTTCGGAAGAATATTGGGAACTAAAAACAACGTATCGTGAAACAGAATTTTTATGTCAAATTGATCGCTTAAAATCTTTAGAAAAAGCAAAAAAAGGACTGGAATATCTTTTAAATAAACCCTTCGAAATTACATCTTTCGAACAAAAAGAGGGAAAAGAAGGAAATCCACGCTTGTACGATCTGACCTCACTTCAAGTTGATGGAAACAAACGATTTGGTTTTGGCGCAGAACAAACCTTAAACCTCATCCAAAGTTTATACGAGAAAAAATTAGTGACTTACCCTCGTGTTGACACCACTTACCTTTCAGAAGATTTACATCCCAAAATTCCGGGTATTTTAGGGAATTTAAAAGACTACAAGCGATTTACAGATGTTTTACTTCAGAAAGCCATTCCAAAATCAAAAACCATTTTTGACGATAAAAAAATAACAGACCATCACGCGATTATACCAACTGGAATTTCGCCTTCAGGAATATCTTTTGACGAACAAAAAATCTATGATTTAATCTGTCGGCGGTTTATTTCTGTCTTTTGTCCTGAGTGTAAAGTATCGAATACAACTGTATTGGGAAAAGTAGATGCCTTAATTTTCAAAGCCACAGGAAAACAAATTATTTCTTTGGGGTGGCGCGAAGTTTACGATGATTTAAAAGAAGAAAAAGTAGACGAAGCTGAAGCCAAAGAGTTAAAAAAAGAACCAAAAGAAACAGAAGAAAAGATACTACCTATTTTTGAAAAAGGAGAAAGTGGGCCACATACCCCTGAGATTCACAAAGGAAAAACCAGTCCCCCAAAATATTATACCGAAGCAACCTTACTTCGAGCAATGGAAACCGCAGGTAAATTAGTGGAAAATGAAGAGATGCGAGAATTAATGAAAGAGAACGGTATTGGAAGACCTTCAACGCGAGCCAATATTATCGAAACGCTTTTCAAACGAAAATACATTGAAAAGAAAAAGAAAAATCTTGTTGCTACAGAAACAGGCATGAATTTAATTGACACCATTAAAAGCGATTTATTAAAAAGTCCTGAGCTTACTGGACAATGGGAACATAAATTACGCTTGATTGAAAAAGGTAAGTATGATCCGCAAACATTTAAAAATGAACTTTTTAAAATGGTGCGGGAACTAAGTGATGAGGTAATTTTTAATTGAACTCCGAAACTTATTTAATTACATTTTTTCAGGTGCTTCAATACCCAACAAATTCAAACCGCTTTTTATAACCTTTGCAACATTTGAACTGAGTATTAATCTTCCAAGTTTAACATCCTCATTTACTTCAATTAATATCGGAATTGTCTGATAAAAATGTCCAAACTGTTTTACCAATTCGTATAAATAATTTGCAAGAAGTGCCGGAGAATAATTCTCAGCTGCTTCATTAATAATACTTGGATATAACGCCAAGCATTTCACAAGTTCTTTTTCCTCAGCTTGTAGTTCAAAAGGTAAAATATCCATCGATTTTCCTACTGCTCCTTTTTTTAATAAAGAACAAATACGTGCATGAGCATATTGTATAAATGGACCTGTATTTCCTGTTAAATCTACAGATTCCTCTGGGTTAAAAAGCATGCGTTTTTTTGGATCTACTTTTAGTAAATAATACTTCAATCCACCCATTCCGATGCGGTCGTACAAAAGATTTCTATCGCTTTCAGAAAGACCATCCAAATGTCCTCGTTCTTTGGTCAACTCGGTTGCTTTTTCAACAACTTCTGCCATTAAATCATCAGCATCAACAACAGTTCCCTCTCGAGATTTCATTTTTCCACTTGGTAAATCTACCATTCCATAGGACAAATGAAAACAATTTTTCGCCCAAGAATAACCCAATTTCTGGAGTATTAAAAATAAAACTTTAAAATGATAATCTTGCTCATTTCCAACGGTATAAACCATTCCACTTAAATGTTTATAGTCATTAAAACGATCGATTGCTGTTCCAATATCCTGCGTCATATAAACAGCTGTGCCATCAGAACGCAATACTAATTTCTCATCTAAGCCGTCTGAGGTTAAATCAATCCAAACAGACCCATCTTCTTTTTTAAAGAAAACACCAGATTTCAAACCTTCAATTACCTGATCTTTGCCTAATAAAAATGTTTCAGACTCATAATATAATTTGTCAAACGAAACGCCCATTTTTTTGTAGGTGACATCAAATCCGGCATAAACCCAATTATTCATGGTTGTCCAAAGTAAATACGTTTGTGGATCTCGCGCTTCCCATTTAATCAACATATCTTTGGCTTCGCGTAACAAACTTGTTTCATTCTTTGCTAAATCTTTTATTTTATCATGGATGGCAAGCTGTGCTTTTTCATCTTTTCCTATCAATGCAGCTTGAAATTTTTTGTAGTTCTCAGAAATAGTCGCTGAAAAACCTTCAAAATTTCCTTTTTCCCAAAGGGAAATAATTTCTTTTGCTTCCGCATTGAAGCGCTTATCAAATTCAACGTAGTATTTTCCGACTAATTTATCTCCTTTTAAATTTGTGTTAGATGGAGTTTCTCGCTCACCATTCTTATTCAAGGGAGAAAACTTTTCCCAAGCAAGCATGCTTTTACAGATATGAATACCACGGTCGTTAATAACCTGTGTTTTTATCACTTCATGTCCATTTGCTTTTAATATCTCTGCAACTGAATGACCTAAGAAGATATTCCTTAAATGTCCAAGATGCAAGGGTTTATTAGTATTTGGAGATGAATATTCCACCATAACCATTGGCTTTGAATCTTTCTTTGAAAATCCAAAATGTTCATTTTGATGTATTTCTTTTAATTGATTAAACCAATAATCATCCGAGAAAACAATGTTTAAAAAGCCATTGATGACAGCACATTTTTTAATCTCTGGAATTTTTTCGATAATAAAATTTGCTATTTTCTCACCTGCTTCAACTGGAGAACAACGCATTAGCTTTACAAAAGGAAAGACAAGTAAGGTTAAATCGCCTTCAACATCCTTTCGTGTTGCTTGAAATTGAATTAAATCCTGGCTAATCTCAGTAGCAAACAAGAGATTGGAATACTCAACTAATACCGCTTTAATTTTCTCTTCCATTACTTCTGCTCTAATACCTCAACAATATGCTCAAGAATATCCAAAGCAACTTCAGCCATTTTGTTTTTATCATCTAAGCATGGATTTACCTCCACTAACTCAAGCGCAATTATTTTTGGAAAAAGTAAAAGACCTTTCAAAATACCTTTTATTTCCTCAGAACTAAACCCACCTTTTACTGGAGTTCCTGTTCCATATGATGTTAAATCAGGATCCATCGAATCGACATCAAAGGAAACATAAATGATATCACAGGAAACAAGACGAGCAGAAATATCAGTAATTACCTTTGAAATTCCCAAAGAACGAACATCTTCAACTGTGAAATTTTTTAAGTTTAAGGTTTGAATTAAATAATCCTCTTCTTTTTCTGTGTCTCTGACACCCATATAAACTAAATCTTCTGGTCTAAGAGCGGATGATTTTAATTTATTCCAAGAATTCGCGGTAATATTATCAATATTGTTACGCTGAGATTCTAAATTATCAATACCCAAAGCCGTTGCTATTGGCATGCCGTGTAAATTCCCAGAAGGACTTGTATACGGAGAATGTAAATCTGAGTGAGCATCAAGCCAAACAACTCCAATTCTTTTTCCAGGATTTGCTGATTGAATGCCTTTTATTGTTCCACCTGCAGAACAATGGTCTCCAGCAATGATTAATGGAAATTTTTTCTCCGCTAACGCATTGCTTATTTCTTTTGATGTGGCCTCAAAAACATCCAGCATTCCATCAATGTGTTTTGCAAATGGAAATGTATTTTTACGATCCAAAAGTTCATTAAAATTTTTAACTGTTTGGATACTGCGATTTTTAAAAAGTAAACTAGCCTTAGATCTTGCAGCTACTAAAATAGCATTTGACCCAAGAGAAGCTCCTCTTGTTCCTGCTCCAAGTTCTGAATTATTAAAGATAAATTGTATGCTTGATTTCATAAACGCCTTTTTGAGGCTAGTACAAAGATAAAATTATTTTAATGTCAAATTGAATGCACATTTAAAATCTAACATAAAAATCTCAAAAAAAATATCCGTAATTTTGTACTTTAATTATTTAATTCAACATAGCATGCAACTGTGGAATACATTAAATAAGGAGGAGCTTGAAGCAAATTTAAAAGAGCTTGGACATAAATTTGTCACGATTTCTTTTTACCAATATGCTCATATAGCAAACCCTCGCTTATTCAGAGATCACTTATTTCTAATGTGGTCAAAGTTGGACATTGTGGGACGAACCTACATTGCAACTGAAGGAATCAACGCTCAAATTGCAATTCCAACAAATTACTTGAGTCAATTTAGAGAAGAACTTTATGAAATTACTTTTCTTAATGGAATTCGCTTAAATTTTGCAGTAGACGATGCAGAAGCAGAATTTACTTTTCTGAAATTAAAAATTAAGGTTAGAGATAAAATTCTTGCAGATGGACTAATTGATAAGACCTTTGATGTCACAAATAAAGGGAAACATCTAAATGCCAGAGAATTTAATGACTTGACAAATGACAATGAAACCATTTTAATCGATTTTAGAAATCATTATGAATCTGAAGTTGGCTTCTTCAAGGGAGCAATTTTACCAGATGTAGATACTTTTCGTGAATCCCTTCCACATATTGAAAGCACTTATTTAAAAGGACAAGAAGATAAAAATATCGTGATGTATTGCACTGGAGGAATACGCTGCGAGAAAGCATCAGCATGGTTCAAACACCGCGGATTTAAAAATGTACACCAATTAGAAGGAGGAATAATTAAATATGCCAACGAAGTTAGAGAACTAGGAATTGAAAATAAATTTATCGGTAAAAATTTTGTATTCGACGAGCGAAGAGGAGAAAGAATTACAGATGATGTGATCGCCGTTTGCCACCAATGTGGAGAAGCCGCTGACACGCATACAAATTGCATGAATCACTCGTGTCACTTACTTTTTATTCAGTGCACCTCTTGTATGACTAAAATGGAGAATTGCTGCTCAAAAGAATGCCTTGAAATAACACATTTACCTGAGGAAACACAAAAAGACCTGAGAAAAGGAATTGAAAATAGTAACCAAATATTTAAAAAAGGTCGCTCACAAAAACTCATATTTAAAGCCAATAAGGAAAAACCTTTATCTTTGATTCAACAATCAAATAAATAATAAATGTTATCAGCAATTAACTGGTCTCTCGATTCAGAAATAATAGAAGGATGGAAAACACCTAACTTATATGGTTTACTCTTTATTGGAGGACTTGTAATTGGCTATTTTATTGTAAAGCAGATATTTAAGAAAGAAAATATTTCAAACGAAATATTAGATAAATTAGTTATGTACATGGTTTTAGCCACAATTATTGGAGCAAGACTTGGGCATGTTCTTTTTTATGGACCTTATTTCGGACCGGATGGCTATTTCTCAAATCCTCTCGATATTTTTAAAGTTTGGGAAGGCGGACTCGCAAGTCACGGAGCAGCAATCGCACTTCTCATTTCTCTGTATCTTTTTTCAAGAAATGTAATAAAAAAATCATATTTATGGGTTTTAGATCGACTTTCTGCTGCAATTGCAATAGGTTGCACCTGTATTCGCTTAGGAAATCTTGTGAACCACGAAATGGTTGGCGATGTTACAACAGTTCCATGGGGCTTTCGCTTTTTATACCACGATTATAGTTTATATAATGGCACTTGGGAATCAATTCCTGTAAGACATCCAGCACAATTATACGAAGCAATTTGCTACTTTACAGCTTTTCTAATTTTACTTTTGATGTATTGGAAAATGAATTATTGGAAAAAACCAGGTTTTATGTTTGGTTCTTTTTTGATTTTTATTTTTGGCTCTCGGTTTTTTATCGAATACATAAAAGAAGGACAAACAGCGCGTGATTTTGAGTTACTAATTAATACTGGGCAAATGCTTAGTATTCCATTTATTATTGCAGGAATTATACTAATTTACCGTTCGCAAAAAAATCAAGAAACGACCTAATAAAATTGAATTCTTACATAAAAAAAGGTGGCTTAGTGTAGTAATGACAATATGTGATTTTATTCAAATTGATTCTTATCTTTGTCCTCGTAAAATTTTAATTTTAAACTATGGCCATAAAAGCAGCCGCTGTAAGTAAAAAAGAAAGTCTAGAAAAAACAAAATTTTCGAAAGAAACATATGTCAAATGGTACAAAGACATGCTTCTTATAAGAAAGTTTGAGGAAAAAACTGGACAATTATATATTCAACAAAAATTTGGTGGATTTTGTCATTTATATATTGGTCAAGAAGCAATTGTTGCAGGAACTGCAAGTGCTTGCCGTCCTTCGGATAAACACATGACAGCATACCGGGATCATGGTCATCCAATTGCTTTAGGAACCGATCCAAGAATTTTAATGGCCGAACTTTATGGACGAAGCACAGGTTGTTCTAAAGGAAAAGGTGGTTCAATGCACTTTTTTGATAAAGAAAAAAACTTCATGGGTGGGCACGGAATTGTTGGAGCTCAAATTGCTATGGGAACTGGTGTTGCATTTGCTGAACAATACAATGGAACAGACAATGTTGCTATTGTATCAATGGGAGATGGCGCAGTTAGACAAGGTGCATTGCATGAAACCTTCAACATGGCTATGATGTGGAAATTACCAGTAGTTTATATTATTGAGAACAATAATTATGCAATGGGAACATCTGTTGAAAGAACAACAAATGTTACAGATTTATCAAAAATTGGACTATCATATGAAATGCCTTCGAAAATTGTGAATGGTATGCGTCCTGAAGATGTTCACAATGCAATTGAAGAAGCTTGTAATCGCGCACGAAGAGGAGATGGACCAACATTATTAGATATTCGTACTTATCGCTATAAAGGTCATTCTATGTCCGACCCACAAAAATACCGTTCAAAAGATGAGGTAAATGAATGGATAGAACAAGATCCGATAGAGCATTGCTTAAAAATCATTAAAGAAAATAAGTGGCTGACGGAAAAAGAAGTTGAAAATATTAATGATTGGGTGAAAAAAGAAGTTGATGAATCTGTAACATTTGCAGAAAACTCTCCCTATCCTGAAGCACACGAATTGTATGAAGATATTTATGTTCAAACAGATTATCCTTACATCAAAGAATATTAATAAAAACTAAAAGCTAAAAGAAAATGGCTGAAATCGTATACATGCCAAAGTTGAGTGATACAATGACAGAAGGTGTTGTAGCAGCTTGGACAAAAAATGTTGGTGATGCTGTAAAAACAGGTGAAATTCTCGCTGAAATTGAAACTGACAAAGCCACAATGGAATTTGAATCTTTCTACGATGGCGTTCTTCTCTACATCGGAGTTGAAACAGGTAAAACTGCTCCCGTAAATGCTATTTTAGCAATTATTGGGGATATAGGAGAAGATATTGCTTCACTTATTACAGCTACTCCTGAAGCACCTGTAATTTCTGAAAAGAAAGTGGAAGAGAAAAAAGAAGCTGCCCCTACTCCACTTGTAGTGCAGGAAAAAGCTCCCGTTGCAGAGGTAAAAACTATTCCTTTAGCTTCAAATTCAGGACGAATTTTCGCATCTCCCTTGGCAAAAAAATTGGCGGAAGAAAAAGGTATTGACATTAACGCTGTTTCTGGAACAGGTGAAAATGGTAGAATTATTAAAAAAGATGTTGACCATTATACGCCATATACACCTGCAAATAGAACTTTTTCTCAAGCTCAAATTGGAGTTGAAGGATTTACTGATGAACCAGTTAGTCAAATGCGTAAGACAATTTCACGGCGTTTAGCAGAAAGTAAATTTAGTGCTCCTCATTTCTATCTAACTCTGGATATTGATATGGATCAAGCAATCACTATTCGGAAGGGATTAAACAGCGTGGAAGGCGTAAAAGTTTCATTCAATGACATGGTTGTTAAAGCTGTTGGGATGTCCTTAAAACAACATCCAACAGTAAACAGTGCTTGGATGGGAGATTTCATACGTAAAAATCAGCATGTTCATGTTGGTGTTGCCGTTGCTGTTGAAGACGGACTTCTTGTTCCTGTTATTCGCTTTGCAGATTCAAAAGGAATTCTTGAAATTGCTTCAGAGGTAAGAGAATATGCCCAAAAAGCGAAAGAAAAAAAACTTCAACCTAGCGACTGGGAGGGAAATACATTTACAATTTCAAATCTCGGCATGTTTGGTATTGAATCCTTTACAGCGATTATTAACGCTCCAGATAGTTGTATAATGGCAGTTGGAGGTATTAAGGAAGTTCCAGTTGTTAAAGATGGAAAGATTTTTCCTGGAAATGTGATGAAAGTAACATTATCCTGCGATCACCGTGTAGTTGATGGTGCATCAGGCGCTGCATTTCTTCAAACCTTTAAACAGTTCATGGAGAATCCAGTTTCAATGCTAATCTAAATATTTTGTTGCCTAGCTAAAAAACCAGCTTGCAACAAATATTGCCGTAATTACACAGATTAAATCCACTAGAAGCATCGTTCCTAAAGTATAGCGCGTATTCTTTATGTTTACTGAACCAAAATAAACTGCAATTACATAAAATGTTGTCTCTGCACTGCATTGAAATATACAACTCAATCTTCCTGTAAAAGAATCAACGCCAAAAGTTCGCATAGAATCTATCATAAATCCACGCGAGCCTCCAGAGCTAAAAGGCCTAAGCATTGCAACAGGCAAAGAATCAGTAATGTCTTTGGCAACTCCCATATAAGAAAATAAATAGGAAATTCCATTACTCATAATTTCAAACAATCCTGAATTTCTAAACAAAGAAATAGCAACCAACATTCCCAATACGTATGGAAAAATAGTAACGCCAGTTTTTAATCCATTTTGAGCACCAGAAACAAAAGCATCAAAAATCGTTGTGTTTTTTTCAGTAAAACGTTTTTCCTGAGCAAATGAAAATATCAGTGTAAAACCAATAATTCCAATTAATAACAAGCCAGAAAAATTAGAAGTGAAAAAGTTTTTTCCAATTAAATCTAATTGGTTAATATAAAAAAGAAGACCAATTATACCTGCTAGAATAGAAAAAATAACTGTAACCAAACTTGCACTTTTAAAATTGATCTTCTGGCGAATTCCAACAATTAAAAATGCTGCAATTGTTCCAACAAAAGAAGTAATAATGCAAGGCAACATAACATCAGCAGGATTACTTGCATTTTCAGCAGCTCTATATCCTATAATGGAAGTTGGAATTAAGGTTAAACCTGCTGCATGGAGACACATAAACATAATTTGAGCATCACTAGCCTTGTCTTTATCAGGGTTTATTTCCTGTAAACTTTGCATCGCCTTTAAACCAAAAGGAGTTGCTGCAGAATCTAGTCCAAGGAAATTTGCGGCAAAATTTAATGTCATATAGGAAATTGATTCATGATTTTTTGGAACCGTGGGAAAAACCTTGATAAAAAATGGACTCAAGCGCTTCGCTAATCTCTCTGAAGCTCCCGAATCAATTAATAATTGCATTAAACCACAGAAAAATGCCAAATAAGCAATTAAGGGAATCATTAGGTCGAGTAAGGTGTTTTTACAAGTTGCTAAAAGCCCATCTGATTTTTGAACACCACTATAAATTTGGACTGTTTTATTTTTAAAAATGTAGCTCGTATCGGCATCTTTTTCATTCAAATTAATATTAACAAATGTTTCTGGTACTTTTTTAAGGGTGTCTTGAAGAGATTGAGGTAACTTTTTTAAGTAGGTCTCCCCTATTAAAACTGGATCATCTTTTTTACCATTTAAAACAAAATCAATAGAATATTGGTTTGATGAAAAAAGACTTATTACAATAAAAATTATGGAGGAAATAAAAATAACCAACCAAAATCTGCTTAGTACCATGAAACGAAGTTGCACATTATTCAATACAATAAAATAGAATAAATTAAAAATCTATCAACAAAGAGTATTGAATTACTTTAATTTCCGCTATAATTATTAGATACACTATCAAATTTCTTAACTTTGAAACTAAATTATGAAATCAATTTTTCATCCTTCAGAAAGTAGAGGTCAAGCTGATCACGGCTGGCTAAATGCGAAACATTCCTTTAGTTTTGCTAGTTGGCAGAAAAGAGAACGTATGCATTTTGGCGCCTTGCGAGTTTTGAATGATGACATTGTTGCTGCAGGAACAGGGTTTGGGAAACACCCCCACGATAACATGGAAATTATTACTATTCCTTTAAATGGCGAAATCCAACATGAAGATTCAATGGGGCATAAAGAAATAATTAGAACAAATCAGGTGCAAGTCATGTCTGCTGGTAGCGGGATTTACCACAGTGAATTTAACTCTAGCAAAACTGAAGAATTAAAGTTATTCCAAATTTGGATTTTTCCTGATAAAGAAAATTTAGAGCCACGTTACGCAACGATTAATTATAGTTGGGAAAATGCAAAAAATAATTTTTTACCGTTAGTTTCACCAAAAAAAGAAAATAAAGGCGCTTGGATTCATCAAAATGCTTGGATTCACATCATAAAAATTGAAAAAGCCCAAACTGCAACTTATACTATAAAAAATAAGGATAATGGTGTTTATATAATGCTGATTGATGGACTTATTGAAATTGATAATAAAAAAATGAAAGATAGAGATGCAATTGGTATTTGGGAAACTGAAAGCGTAAATATTTTCTCAGAAGAAGATTCGCAACTACTACTTATAGAAGTCCCAATGAAATTTTAAAAATAAATAAACAAATGAATAAAATAATTGAAGATTTAAATTGGCGCTACGCTGTTAAAAAATACGATAATACTAAAAAAATTAGTGCTGAGGATTTTAATACAATTAAGGAATCTTTAAGGCTTAGCCCCTCATCTTTTGGCTTGCAACCACTTAAATATTTTGTCGTTGAAAATAAAGAATTAAGAGAAGAATTAAAAGTACATTCCTTTAATCAATCTCAAATTACGGATGCATCTCATATGATTGTAATCTGTTCATTTATCGATATAAAAGAAAATCACATCGATCAATACATAGAAAATATTTCTAAAACTAGAAGTCAAGAAATTGAAAAAATTGTTGGTTTTGGAGATTACATGAAAAAGGAAATTTTTCCGATGGATAAAAGTCTACTAGCAAACTGGAATTCAAAACAAGCATATATTGCATTGGGACAAGTTCTTCATACCTGCGCAAACCTCAGAATTGACGCAACTCCAATGGAAGGATTCAAAGCTGAGAAATACGATGAAGTATTAGGGCTCAAAGAACAAAACTTAAAGTCAATACTTGTTTGTGCTTTTGGCTATAGATCTAGTGATGATATAAATTCATCTTTAAAAAAAGTGAGAAAAAGCCAAGACGAATTATTTGTTCTAGTGTAATATAAGTAATAATTATATTAATAATTTTTGCATACTCATTAAATTTTCAATGCCAAAAAATATATTTTTAAAGTTTGGATTCTTCGCTCTCTTATTTTTAAGGTTTTCGCTTGCATTGGGGCAACCCATTATAAATTTTTCTGATACTACAATCAAGAATACTGAATTTATTTTAAGCCCCTTTTCATTAATTAATTCTGATACCATAAATTTAGATGAAAATGATATTTTAATTAAAGATTCTTACTGCGCAAAAGGCCAACCAGATGTCTACGACGCTCTTCACTCATTTCAATCTAGAAAAGTAGACGGTTTTGGTGGATTCCTAAACGACAAAATAAATTTAGGTTTAGAGAAAATTAGACTCAAAGGTTTCAAGTCGGATATAAAAAAACTTTACATCCAAATAGACTCATATACTTTAGATGTTTACTGGTTTGCAGTAGTTGGACCTAGTTCAGACAATCACTGTTATACTCGAATTGATAGTCGTGGTTCTGCAAATGGAGGCCGACCTGCTGTAGAAAAACAAATTCCAAGTATACACTTACGGCATTCAAAATTAATTCCAGTTAAACTATTAGAATTTAATAACGATGTCTTACAATATTATGATTGGAAAGGAAATAAGTTAGATACAATTAAAAAGTTCATCAATATCCAACAGTATTTTTATAAGTACTATGATCCAAAATTTGATAATGTAATCGAAATAACAACAGAAATTATAAACGAAACAAAACCAGTAATAATTAAACCTGATATCAAAAAAAATAATCCTATAACTTACAGGGTAAAAAAAGGTGATACTTTATCAAAAATTTCAAAAATATACCATGTTTCTGTATCAACAATTAAAAAAAATAATAATTTAAGATCTGATATTATACAAATTGGAGAAGTACTCAAAATAAGATGAAAACTTTAAAAAGTAGCATCACAAAGCAAATTAATAGAAATAAAAACCAAGAAAAGCTTCAAAAAAAAATATTAACATCTGTATTTTAAAACTAAAACTGATTGAAGATTTTACTTTTTTAAAAATTGTTAACTTTGAGAAAGGCTAATTTCAATGAAAAAATATCTGCTCTTCTTCTTAATTCTTAGCGCTCTAAGATTTACTTATTCTCAAGTGAAACTTGATGCCCTAGATCGTGATGACTTAAAATTAATTCAAAGTAAACTTTCAAAGCAAAATTGGGAGGCGAACGAAGCGCAATTAGAAAGATATCCAATTACGAAAATCAAGCAGAATTTCTATTTTTCATTCCTTGGAAAAATAAATCAACAGTTTAACCCACAAAATTTAAGTGGTCTTGGAGTAATTGTTGGAAAGCCAATCGGTTCAGTTGTAAGTATTAAAGTCCCACTAAACCAACTTGCAACTATAACTTCACTTCCAGGATTAGAATCTATGCAAATTGCTGCAAAAGTCGAGAATCTGCTAGACAAAGCAATAATAGATATTCGTGCTGATAGTACGCATGCAGGAATTGGCTTACCAGAAGGTTATACCGGAAAAGATGTTTATATCGGTGTTACTGATTGGGGATTTGATTACACTTCTCCAATGTTTTATGATACAACTCTTTCTGAATCGAGAATTATTGCTGCTTGGGATCAATTTAAAACAAGTGGACCAAGTCCAAATGGATTTAATTATGGGACAGAATATACAAGTCCTCAAACCTTACTTGCTGCTGAATCTGACACATCAAATATTTACAATTATAGCTCACACGGAACACATGTTGCAGGTATTGCTGCGGGCAGCGGAGCTGGTTTAGCTTATCGTGGCGTTGCTTTTGAATCAAAATTACTTTTCGTGACTTTTACTTTTAATGTTGCCTCAGTTTTAGATGCTTGGGAATGGATGTATCAAAAAGCGCTTGCGGATGGCAAAAGATTGGTAATTAATATGAGTTGGGGTATTTATCACTTTGGAACGCTAGATGGAACATCATTGTTAAGTCAAGCTATTACTGCCTATACTGACTTAGGAGTTATATTTGTTAACTCTGGAGGAAATAACGGTAATGTTAATTTTCACCTTAAAAAAACATTTAGTAATGATGTGCTAAAATCTAAAATTGATTTTTACGATTACAATGCAAATGCCAATATGTGGGGTCAAAGTATTCACTCATGGGGAGAAGTTGGAAATAATTTTTCGAATGGCATTATTGTCACAAATAGTGCAGGGCTTGTCTTAGTAGAAAGTCCTTATTACGCAACAAACAATACTCCAAGTTATATCGATACATTTTTAGTAGCAGGTTTAGATACAGTTTGGTACAATATTTCTGCTGAGGCTTTGCACCCGCTAAATAATAAACCTCAAATGCGCCTTCGTGTAAAAAACACAAATACTTCCTTGAAAATCCTTTTAAAATCAATTGCAGATACTGGAATTGTTCACTATTGGAATCTTACAGAATTAACGAATGGTGTTGGAAATTGGGGAATGCCTTTCTCAACATCCGGATCTGGAACAAGTGCAGGGAATAATTTAAATGGAATTAGCGAACCTGCTTGTTCTGATGATGTAATTACAGTGGCAGCATATGCCACTCAATACAGCGCAGCTAATGGATCTTTAGTCGGCGGTGGTATCGCTTCTTTTTCAAGTATAGGCCCTAGATATGATGGTACAATGAAACCGGATATATCAGCTCCAGGTGTAGCTATAATGTCATCTATATCATCGTTTACCAATGCCGCATATACTTCTATGGGCTCTGTTAATTTTAATGGGAGAACATACCATTTTGCTAAATTTTCTGGGACATCTATGTCATGTCCTATGGTTGCGGGCGTTGCTGCTTTAATTTTAGATGCTAATCCTTACTTATCAGCGCGGCAAGTTAAAGAAATAATTATGGAAACAGCGCGGCAAGATAATATAACAGGAATAATTCCCGCTGAAGGAAGCCCACGTTGGGGAGCAGGAAGAGTAAATGCTTATGCTGCTGTGAAATTAGCACTTCAAACGATTGGTCTGGAAGAACCAGCAAATGACTTAATGTGGTCTGTTTTCCCTAATCCAGTTGCTAATGAACTTCATTTTACGATTGTTGAAGAATTACCAAAACAGGCGGAAATTATCAATTTAAATGGACAAGCAAATTTAAGAGCCATCATAAATGGAAAACTGAATGTATCAGATCTTTCTCCTGGCAATTATTTTATTCGCTTACAAATTAAGGGTAAAATAGAGCAACTACAATTTACAAAACAGTAATGAAGATTCGTCTTTTGCAAAAGCATGAGCTTTCCCTTACTCGTAATCTTGCTGAAAAAATCTGGCCTTCAGCATACGGAACTATTTTATCTAAAGAACAATTATCTTACATGCTCGATTGGATGTATTCAATCGAAACCTTAGAGAAAAGTTTTGATAAAGGCAATGAATTTTATTGTGCTTTTGACAATGATCTTCCTTTAGGATTTCTAGAACTTGAATTTTTAAATGAAGAAGCGGACTCCGTCAAATTACAAAAAATATATGTTTTGCCTTCTGAACAGAATAAAGGTATTGGGAAAAACTTTTTGCAATTGGCACTCCTAAAAGCAAAAAATAAAAGCGCAAGAAATGTAATACTTCAAGTAAATCGTGCCAATAAAGCTGTTCAATTTTACCTAAAAAATAATTTCTGTATCATCCGTGAAGAAGATTTTCCGATAGGAAATGGTTATTATATGAACGACTATGTAATGGAGAAAACACTTATTAAGTAAGTAAAAAATCATTAAAAATTTCTTAAATTTGGGGTCTATTCATTCTATGAAAAAATATAGCATTCTATTCTTTTCAATTCTATTCACGCTCAACCTAAGTGCACACCCCTTTTATTTTTCTTATGCTGAAATAGAATATAATGACTTTATTAATTGCTTTGAAGGTTTTGTATCCGTTTCAAGTCATGATTTTGAAGAATTATTGAATGAAGAAAAAAATACAAAAACAAGTATTTCAAAAGCTATGAATGACTCCCTTTTAAAAAAGGAAATTAGTGAGATTTTAAATTCTGGCTTATCATTTTCTGTAGGTAGACAAGAAATCCGAATTCAACTTGAAGGATATGAAAGTGAAATGAACGGACTTACTCGTTTTTATTTTAAAACTCAGCCATTTAAAAATTCCGAAGAAATTTTTATTGAATATGACCTTTTTATGGATAAACATCATGAACAACAAAATAAATTGACATTGATTCAACGCAATAAGAAAGAAACCTTCGAGTTTCTAATCCAACAAAAAACTAAATTAATAACAATAGAACCATGAAATTAGCCCTCTACATTAGTATTATTTCACTTTTTACTTTTAATTTAAGCGCACAGAAAAAATTTGCACAATTAGATTTGGAATTACCAACACCTAACGAATTTCACAATGCCGCAGGAGCCCCAGGTCATAATTATTATCAGCAAAAAGCAGATTACAAAATGGCCTTGACGATTGATGACGAAACCCAAAAATTATATGGTGTTGAAACTATCACCTACACAAATAACTCTCCAGATCGCCTTGATTATTTATGGCTTCAATTAGATCAAAATATTTATGCAGAAAATTCGGATTCGAAAGTGATAGAAATCGAAAAAATGGAAAATTTTAAATCCATAGGAGACGTTCGAAAGAAATTCTTCTATTATGATGGTGGTTTTAAAATTGAGTACATAAAATCAACTTCTGGACAACAAATGCGCTATGCTATAAATAAGACGATGCTTCGTATCGATCTAGACAAGCCCTTGCTTCCAAATTCAAGTCTTAGCTTTCAAATCAAATGGATGTATAATATTAATGATAGAATGGCTGTTGGTGGAAGATCAGGCTATGAATATTTTGAAAAAGATAAAAACTATTTGTATACAATTGCACAATATTTCCCGAGAATGTGTGTCTACAACGATGTAACTGGTTGGCAAAACAAACAATTCTTAGGCACTGGAGAATTTACACTTCCCTTTGGAGATTATGAAGTTTCAATAACTGTTCCAG
The DNA here is from genome assembly GCA_044358215.1 of Crocinitomicaceae bacterium. Classification (GTDB taxonomy): domain Bacteria; phylum Bacteroidota; class Bacteroidia; order Flavobacteriales_D; family Crocinitomicaceae; genus UBA952. The sequence continues at coordinate 25,896 of JBIKOE010000004.1, read as the reverse complement.
CAGATCATGTTGTTGCAGCTACCGGTGAATGTCAGAATTTAGATGTTCTTCTTAACGCTGATGAAAAGAAAAGATTGGCGCAAGCAAGAAAATCAGATTCTCCAGTTATAATCGTAACGCAAGCAGAAGCGGAGCTAGCAGAAAAAACAAAATCCTCAAAAACAAAAACTTGGATTTTTAAAGCTACTAATGTGCGCGATTTTGCTTTTGCAAGTTCCAGAAAGTTTATTTGGGATGCACAAAATCAAAATGTTGGCGGCAAAAATATTCTTTGTATGTCCTACTATCCTAAAGAAGGAAATCCATTGTGGGAAAGGTATTCTACAAAACTTGTAGCACATACGATAAAAACGTATTCAAAATATACCGTCGATTATCCCTACCCTGTTGCTATTTCTGTGCATTCTAAATGGATTGGAATGGAGTATCCGATGATTTGTTTTAATGGCGGAAGACCAGAATCAGATGGAACATATTCAGAAGGAGAAAAATACGGAATGTGGGGAGTCATTATCCACGAAGTTGGACACAATTTTTTCCCAATGATAATAAACTCAGATGAGCGCCAATGGTCTTGGATGGATGAAGGCTTAAATACTTTTGTGCAATACTTAACAGAACAAGAATGGGAACGGGGTTATCCTTCAAGAAGAGGTCCAGCTTACCTCATCGCCGATTACATGCGTGGAGACAAGAAAACAATTTCTCCAATTATGACGAATTCAGAATCTATTTTACAGTTTGGAAATAATGCCTACGGCAAACCTGCAACAGCATTAAATATTCTAAGAGAAACAATTATGGGACATGAATTATTTGATTTTGCTTTTAAAACCTATTGTGAAAGATGGAAATTAAAACATCCAACTCCAGCAGATTTATTTAGGACAATGGAAGATGCCTCTGCTGTTGATTTAGATTGGTTTTGGAGAGGATGGTTTTATGGAACAGACAATGTAGATATATCAATTGACGAAGTGAAATATTTTCAGTTAAATACTCAAAATCCAATGCTTGAAAAATCGTTCAATAAAAATAAAAACGATGCTAAAGATATCTTTATTGGTGATGAAAGGAATAAAACAAGTATTTCTGAAACTGTTAATGAAAAAGATACGACAATCGACGATTTCTACGCAAAAAGAAATATCTATGCTGTTGATGCACTTGATAAAAAAGAATATGAAACATTTTTGGCGAAAATTGATCCTAAAGATTTAGAGCTATTAAATTCAAATAAGCATTTTTACGAAGTTTCCTTTTCAAATATTGGTGGACTTGTGATGCCTCTAATTATGGAGTTTACATTCAGTGATGATACAAAACAAGTAATTCGAATTCCTGCGGAAATCTGGCGGAAATCTGAAGAAAAAGTAAGTAAGGTTTTTATCTTAGATAAAGAAGTAATATCCTTTCGCTTAGATCCTTTTTTAGAAACAGCAGATACAGATTTAGATAATAATAGTTGGCCAAAAAAAGTACTCCCTAGTCGCTATCAGTTGTTCAAACAACAAGAAACTCAAGGAAACCCTATGCAAAGACAGAAAAAATTAGATGCTTTGGAAAAATGAAATTTAGACTTGCTAGACATACAAATAGACTCAAACAATTAGTAGACTTTTATGTAAATATAATTGGGTTAGACTTTTTAGGAGAGTTTAAAAATCATTCGGGGTACGACGGGGTATTTATAGGTAAAAAAAATTTAGGCTGGCATCTTGAATTTACACAGACAATTGAGTTGGTAGATCACAAATTTGACGAAGATGATATTTTAGTTTTTTACCCTGAAACAGAATTTGAATATAATAGTATATTAGACAAAATAACGAATAACAAAGTCATTATATCAATTGCAAAAAATCCATATTGGCAAGTAAATGGAATAACAATAAAAGACCCAGACGGCCATTGCGTAGTTATTACTAACTTGAAAATTGAAAAACCCAACGCATAAAAAAAGCGACCTAAGCCGCTTTTAAAAACTATAATTAAATTTACATTTTAATAAATTTCACTGTTTCATTTTGCTTTCCTGAAACAAACTTCACAATATAAGTTCCATTTGGTAAGTCATCACAGTCTAAGGAAAGTGTGTTATCTCCTTTTAACATGTTCTTACTATTTATTGACTTAACCAACCTTCCAGTAATTGAATAAACCTGAACGCTAACTCCACCAGTTTGAGCTAAGTCAAAGCTTAAAGTTGTATTGTCAGTAGAAGGATTCGGATAGGCTTTTAATTTCGTTCTAAAATTCTCGTTATTAATTGCGCTATTGTTATTTTCATTTAAATCTAAATAAGCCGAAGAACTAAAAATACCACGACCATAGGTTCCAATATATATTTCTCCAGGTCGACCATTTCCTTCATCATAAGACCTCCAAGATTGACGTACCTCATATACAGGTGTTCCATCAAACCCTGTAGAAGCATTCTCCCACGTTGCTCCTCCATTTTCAGTTACAAAAACACCTTTAGAAGTTCCAACAACAATAATATCCTCGTCATTTCTGTGAATAATACCATCATAGCAAGCAATTCCTGAAACGATTGATGGAAGTGAAACAGCAACAAGATTGCTAGAAGTCGCAGTATTAGCATTAGTACAGCGCTTGTTCGTTCCATTAAAACCAGCAAACAATACTAAATCTGCTGGATTATAAGGGTTTACTGCAATCCCCTGATAAGATGTTGTTGTAATTTTAACAGCAGTTGTAAAAGTTGGTACAAGACCTCCTGCAATCAAACCATAACCAACTTTAGAAGAGAAACTAGGATCTGAAGTATAAACCGACCCAAGACCTTTTACACGTGTTACACCAGAACTTGTTGAAATATATAACTCATTTAAATCTTTCGAGAATTCCATATCAAAATTCCCACTTGATCCAACACTTGATCCAATATTTCTTGCGACACAAACCCACTGACCATTTGTTGCAGAAAGTCTTAGAGCATTTCTAGAACCCCAAATTTCCCCTCCATTTTTGTTTACATAAAAAACAAACCAAGATTGATAAGGATCTTGAACTCTTAAAGTATCCCAACTAACATTGTAAATTACAGTATCAGTACCCATTGCTACTGTTTCACCCGTAGCGGTGTTTAAACCATAATTTATCCCATTTAATGTTAAAGAGGAGAAAAGAGTATCATCAAAATACAAGGCTGATTGTGATATATAAGTAATTGTATCTCCGGTAGCAGCACTTGGTACTTTAATTGATACTCCAGAAGCATAATTTTTTTTAGGGATAAAAGTAACTGAGTCTTTTGAATTTAAATCGTAATACTCAGCCAAAAATAACTCCGTATGAAAAGGATGTTCTGCAGCACCCATTGTTCCCGTTGGATTATAAGATGCTGGTAAAGTTGGATTGTATGAATTCCATGTTTGACCCTTGTCACTTGATCTATAAAGAGCATTATAATATATAGAACCAAACATTACTTTAGGATTAAAAAATGAAATTTCGCATTCAAAACCATCTCCGCCCAAAACTTCTCTAAACTCCTGATAAGTATTATTAGCATGGTTATTGTAAAGTGTTCCATTATCTTGTGTACCACCCATTACAGAACCTTCTCTGTCAAATGCTATACCATAAAATTGTGTGACATTGTAACCACGGTTAGCAGCATAAAAGCTTTGTCCATAATCTTGTGAAATACCAATTCCTCCATCATTTCCGATATACAATCTGTTGTTATTATCCCATTTCATTTCATGGTTGTCGGAATGCACATAAAGTCCAGATGCAGGACTTGCAAAACCAAGACTTATTTGCTCGAAGCCACCAAATGGAGGGTTGTTGATTGTTTGTTTCCACTTCCAGATGTCAATTCCTCCAATTAAGATTTTTTCAGGGTCATTTGGAACCACAGAAACTACAGAATTATATAGTCCTTGATTTGTTACGCCATTACTATATATGTTCAAATCAGAATTTATTGAAGATGCTCCAACAAACTGACTCCAGGTTTGGCCATCGTCATGAGATACATTCATTCCTAGTAATTCACCATTAGTTCTTACAGCATAAATTGAATATTTATTACTAGAATTTTTCATTGAAGAAATTGCATATTCAATTCTTCCAGCGCCTATTGGAACAGTAGTTGCACCTGTGCTATTTCCAGATTTATCAGCAAAAGTTGCTCCGGCATCATTTGAAACATATGTTTTGTTAGAACCAAATGCAGCAACGATTACATTACCATCAGGAGAAATTTTCAAAGCAGTACATGCTCCTGTTGTCACAGTTACACCTGTAAGACTTGCATCACCAACTTTCCATTTTTTTAAACCTGCCGCGGTTGCAAGCCAAGCATAAGGAATAGCTGAAGATTCAGATGCACTTACAATTTCAGTACATTCTGTTGTACCTGGTATTTTTTGCCATGTTGTCCCATTATCAGTAGAGTACCAAACTCCGTTTCCAGACCATGATTCTTGATTTGAACCTGTTGCTACATATAGAGTCCCATCAGTAGTTTGAGTCATACTTGAAATATTTGGACTTGCTAAAGCAGCTGCATAAGAATCAACTCTTGTCCAAGTGCTTCCTTTATTAGCTGAGTAAAACAAACCACCAGATACACTTCCTGCCCAAACTTCATTTATATTATTTCGATTAACAAGAACTGCACGTGTTCTTCCTCCAATATTATCAGGACCCTGCTCTATAAATGATATTGATTTAGATTTAGATAATTTTCGAATATTCTTGTCAATTTCTGCCAGACGCTCAGTTGTTACTGTTTGCCCAGTTGTAACATCAATATATCGAGCTCTCAACCATTCTTGTGCTTCATTCCCACCTGTTTGTGACATGAAACCTGATAATTCTTTTTGAAAATAAGAACCATTTTTACTATCAAAATCAAATTTTGAAATAAGAATAAATGCTGAGATACTAGAAAATACTGTAAATAAAACGATAAATCTTTTACTTTTCATTTTAATAAATTTAATTTGTTTGTTAAAGAAGTGCTAATTTAATAATAAATATAATTAATTTAAAATTTTAACATTGTTATTAATCGAATATTTTATAAACACAATTGTGTCTATTAAGTTTAAAACAAATGTTTTTCTGCATGATAAGAAGAACGAACTAAAGGTCCACTTTCAACATAACGAAATCCCATTTCTAATCCTTTAATTTTATAATACTCAAATTTTTCAGGATTTATAAATTCTACAACAGGCAGATGTTTAAGAGTTGGCTGAAGATATTGCCCAAGGGTTAAAACTTCAACACCAACATTTCTAAGATCCTGCATAGTTTCTAAAATCTCTTGTTCAGACTCTCCCAAACCAAGCATAAGTCCAGATTTTGTATGCATTCCACCTTTTTTTAATCTAAAAAGAAGCTCCAAACTTCTGTCGTATTTTGCTTGAATTCTCACTTGTTTTGTAAGTCGACGAACTGTCTCTAAATTATGAGAAACAATTTCAGGGGCAATATCAATAATTACTTGTAAATTCTCCCATTTCCCGGCAAAATCTGGAATAAGTGTTTCCAAAGTTGTACCAGGAGATTGCTTTCTTATTGCACGCACAGTTTGAGCCCAAATTTCAGAACCACCATCTTTTAAGTCATCTCGATCAACAGAAGTAATTACAGCATGTTTTACTTTCATTATTTTAACACTATTTGCAACCTTTCCAGGTTCGTAAGCGTCAACTTCCTCAGGTTTACCAGTTTTTACAGCACAAAAACCACAAGAACGAGTACAGATATTTCCTAAAATCATGAAAGTAGCAGTCCCTTCTCCCCAACATTCGCCCATATTTGGACAACTTCCACTTTCACAAATAGTATGAAGATTGTGTTCATCCACCAAGCTTCTTACCTTACGGTAGTTTTCACCTATTGGGAGCTTGACTCTAAGCCACTTAGGTTTTTTTATCCTCTCAAGTTCCTTATTTTCGACTTCCTTCATTCGAATAATTATGTACAAATATTGGAATAATAAACGAAAATATCTGTCTTTTTGTTTAAAAAATTCAATATAAATATTAAAAAAAAATAGCTTTTAAAACCTGGCATATTGATAACTTTTTTTAAGCGACAGGCAATCAAGTAAATCTAATTTCTAATTTCGTACTAAATAATCGAAGGATGAAAATTGTTGGTCTATTTTGTGGAGGATACTCATCGGAATACGATATTTCTTTAAAAAGTGCTACAACAATAAAAACACATTTCCCAAAAGAATACATAGTATATAAAATTTTAGTTAGAGAAGATAAATGGCAAGTAGAATCATACAGTGGATTAGTTTCTTTTGATTTAAACACCTGTAGTTTTATAGAAAATAAAGTGCAGATCAGAATCGATATTGGCTTAGTTTACATCCATGGAAATCCTGGCGAAAATGGAAAAATTCAGGCGTTTTTAGATCTTCATAGTATTCCATACTTAAATTCTGGACCTTTAGCTTCTGCTCTATCTTTCGATAAATGGTTTTGCAATCAGTTTTTAAAATCTTTTAATATTCCTGTCGCGAAGTCATTATTTATGACCTGTGAAGATCAATTTAGTGCATCTTTTATTTGTTCAGAATTAGGATTACCACTTTTTGTTAAACCTTCCGACTCAGGTTCTAGCTATGGGATTTCAAAAGTCAAATCATTGGGTGAAATACCCACTGCTATTACAAATGCATTTGCAGAAGGACAATCCATTGTCTTAGAATCTTTTCTTGACGGAATTGAAGTTACCTGTGGAGTCTACCGAACAATAAAAGGGTTGATAGCTTTACCACTTACAGAAATCGCAAGTGAAAATGACTTTTTTGACTACGATGCAAAATACAATGGAAAATCACAAGAAATAACTCCTGCAAGAGTTTCTGATAAGGTAAAGTCTCAAGTTCAAGAGCGGTCAAAATACATTTACGAATTACTACAACTTCGCTCAATTGCAAGAATTGACTTTATGCTTGTAAAAGATGAAGCATTTGTAATAGAAGTTAATACAACTCCAGGATTTTCCTCCGAAAGTATTGTTCCAAAAATGCTTGCCTGTGAAGGAAAAAGCATACAAGATTTTTGGGCTGAAATAATCGAAGCAGAACTTTAGTAGTTTGCCAACTCATTTAATACTTTTTCTATTTCAGTTATTATCTGACTATTAGTCCCACTAAAATTATTTACTGTAATTGCGAAAGCAAGATTTTTTCCTGATTTACTTACAACATATCCAGCGTAAGATTTTACTTTAGAAATTGTACCACTTTTGGCAAAAATTCTCCCCTCACCAGCTTGACCTTTGCATAAATTCTTTATTGTTCCTGAAACCCCTGCAATAGGAAGAGTTGATTTGAAATCAGAATAATTTTTTGAAGCATATAAATACTTTAGTAAATCACAAAAATGAGTTGCACTTATTGCATTTTCCTTGGAAAGACCGCAGCCATCTTTCAATACTAATCCTTCGAAATTTATTTTATCAGTCCAGAACTTTTCTAGAGCAATTAAACTTGCTTTTGTTGAACCCTCATTTTTTTGTGAAAACCCGATATAATTTAATAATCCTTCAGCAAATAGATTCACGCTTTTAAAATTTGCCCAATAAGCAATTTCCTTAACTGATTTACTTTTTTCTAAAAATAAATATTTTACATCAGATGCATAACTTACTTTGGCACTAGTTTTATCTGAGCGTATGCCTTTTGCTCCGTCGCGGACAATTAATCCCCTTAACTGTAAAACCTTCACCCATTCTTCAGCCAATTGATACTCTGGATCTGGCATACTTCCTTTTACCTCAAATCTTTCTTGATTAGCAGGCAAAAAACCTTGAGCATATCGATTTAGAGAATAGTTAGCACCAAAAACGATGACATTGTCATCACTTACTTTTCCAGCAAGAACATCATTTTTAAATGAAAAATTACTGATTTTTGGAAAAATTTCAAGCACTTCACTCTTCTTGCCAAGACCTTTAGTTTTAAAATAAATTTTAATTGTATTATCAAAAAAATTAATTCCTTCTGCCGCTGCACCATAATAATTTCCAATATCATCCCAATCCCAACTTTTTGGTGTTCCTGCATAACCAAATTCGGAACCATCACAAATAACAGAACCTTGAATTTTATTAATTCCTTTTGACTTGAGAGAATCGGTCCAACGATTTAAAAAAGCTAATTCTTTGCCTTTCTCACAAAAAAATCGGCTCCCCAAACTCACATCTCCGCCGCCTCGAATATAAATATCACCATATAAAACACTGTCTTTACCAATTTTACCTTTGCAATATATTCGAGTTGATGTGACAAAATTGGATCCTAATACTTGGAAAGCCGTTGCTGTGGAAAATAACTTTGTGGTAGAAGCACTTGGAATTGCTAAAGATGAATTGTAGCTTGCAACTTCTTTTCCTGTGGCTAAATCGATTGCTTTAAAACTAATTTTAGCATTTTTATTTGAAGGATTAGAAACTAAGTTACTAATTGACTCTTGAACTTTATTCTGTGAATGAGAAGATAGGTTAAAAAGAAAACTTACAATTATTATGTAATTTTGTAATCTAATTTTAAACATTTGATTCATTTATTTTTTATGAATTTAGTTGACAAATAAATAAGTCCAAATTAACTCTCGTAAAAGTAATAAAAACAGCAAGATCAATGCAAATAAATAAACATACAATTGAAGGTTTGATAAGTATCCATCCATCTATTTATGGTGATGAAAGAGGCTACTTTTTAGAAAACTTTAATGAAAAGAGTTTTAAGGAAGCAATTGGAGGGATAAATTTTGTGCAAGACAACGAATCTATGTCTATGAAAAATGTATTGCGTGGACTTCATTTTCAAAAACCACCTCACGCCCAAGGAAAACTAGTTAGGGTTATTAAAGGATCTGTTTTAGATGTCGTTGTTGATTTAAGAAAAAATTCAAAAACCTATGGACAACATAAAAAAATATTTCTTTCCGAACTTAAAAAAAATATATTTTACATACCCCCGGGATTTGCTCATGGTTTTTGCGCATTAGAGGACAATACAATCTTTTCCTATAAATGTACAGAATACTATCATCCTGAAGCTGAAATTTGTCTTTTTTGGAATGATAAAACCTTGGGAATTGATTGGGAAGTAAATGATCCTATTCTCTCAAAAAAAGATATGAATGGTATTTCTTTTAATGATTTTATAAGTCCATTTTAAAATAATTTAAAAGTAGTGAAGAAGAATACAGTTCCTGAAAATGGATTTATTGAAGTTTTTGGAGCTAGAGAACATAATTTAAAAAACATTGATCTTAAAATACCTAGAAACAAATTAATTGTTTTTACAGGTTTAAGTGGTAGTGGAAAATCATCTCTTGCTTTTGATACAATTTTTGCTGAAGGACAGCGCAGGTACATAGAAACTTTTTCTTCTTACGTTCGCCAGTTTATTGGTGGAATTGACCGTCCTGATGTAGATAAAATAAATGGCTTAAGTCCTGTTATTGCAATTGAACAAAAAACAGTTGCCAGATCTCCACGATCCACAGTTGGCACAATTACAGAATTATATGATTTCTTTCGCTTGCTTTTTGCGCGTGCTGCAACAGCTATTTCCTACGAAACGCTCGAACCGATGGTAAAATATTCCGATGAAGGAATAGTAAATATGATTGAAAAAGAATTCAAAGACAAGAGAATTGCCATTCTAGCGCCAAAAATTAAAGGTCGTAAAGGTCACTACCGCGAATTATTTGAACAAATACTCCGAAATGGCTATACAAAGGTTCGGGTTGATGGGAAAATTCAAGATATTGTAAAGGGAATGCGACTTGATCGCTATAAAATTCACGATATCGAAGTGGTTATTGACAGAATGCAATTATCAGAAATGGATTCAAAGCGAATTTATAATTCTGTCGTTACTGCCATGAAGCAAGGGGATTCAATGATTATGGTAATTGATTATGACAGTGGAAAATTTCGTAACTATAGTAGATCATTGATGTGTCCGAGCAGTGGAATAAGTTACCCGGAGCCAGAACCAAATTTATTTTCCTTTAATTCTCCATATGGAGCGTGTGGGAATTGTAATGGTCTTGGTGAAGTTTCAGAGGCTGATATTGAGAAAATTATTCCTGATTTCTCTCTTTCAATCAAAGAAGGTGCATTAAGTCCTCTTGGAGATTATAAAAAGTCTTGGATTTTTGATAAATTGGAAACTATACTTTCTAAAAATAACTTTTCTATAAAGACTCCAATAAGAGAAATTGATGATGAGCTTCTGAAAGTTATTTTATATGGAAATGAAGGAATGGAAGTCCAGCAAAATGATAACAGCTTTCGCTTTGAAGGAATTATTAATTTCATTTCCAGGCATTCGGAGGAAAGCAGTGCACCGATTCAACGCTGGGCCTTAAGTTTTATGAATAAGATTTGTTGCCCCGTTTGCAATGGAACACGTTTAAAAAAAGAAGCTCATTATTTCAGAATCGATAATAAACATATTGGAGAACTAGCCTCCTTAGATTTAAAAGAATTATCCACTTGGTTAAATGATATTGAAAAATACCTAACAAAAGACCAAAATAAAATTGCCACTGAAATAATTAAAGAAATTAGGTCACGCTTAGGATTTATCTTAGATGTTGGACTTGACTACCTCACTTTAAATCGTTCTTCTAAAAGTTTGTCAGGTGGCGAAGCACAGCGAATTCGTTTAGCAACTCAAATTGGAACAGAATTAATGAACGTACTTTATGTTCTAGATGAACCTTCTATTGGATTACACCAAAGAGACAATGAAAAATTAATTAAATCGCTAAAAAAATTAAGAGATGCTGGAAATACTGTTTTGGTAGTTGAGCATGACAAAGAAATGATCCAGGAAGCGGACTTTATAGTGGATATTGGTCCAAAAGCAGGACTGCATGGAGGACAAATAATTAGTGCAGGAACTTTAAAAACAATTTTAGAAAGTGATTCTTTAACGGCTTTATATCTAAAACAAAAAAAAACAATTGAAATCCCTGAAAAAAGGCGAAAAGGAAATGGGAGTTTCTTAAAGTTAAAAGGAGCAAGTGGCCATAATCTTAAAAATGTAAATTTAACTCTACCACTTGGCACACTTACTTGTGTGACTGGTGTTTCCGGGAGCGGAAAATCTTCACTCATAAATTACACACTCTATCCGATTTTGCTCAAACACATTTACAAAGGCGTAAAAAATCCACTTTCATACAAAAGCATCGAAGGCCTAGAAAATTTAGATAAAGTAATTGAAATAAATCAGAGTCCAATTGGAAGAACTCCACGTTCAAATCCTGTCACATACACAAAAGTTTTTGATGAAATTCGGACACTTTATGCAAGTTTACCAGAATCTCAAATAAGAGGATATAAAGCTGGACGCTTCTCTTTCAATGTAGCAGGCGGGAAATGTGAAACATGTAATGGTGGAGGCTTAAAATTAATTGAAATGAGTTTTTTACCAGACGTCTACGTTCAATGTGAAACATGTAATGGAAAACGCTATAACCGAGAAACCTTGGAAGTTAGGTATAAAGGGAAATCAATTTCTGATGTCTTAAATTTTACAATTGAAGAAGCTGTTCCATTTTTTGAAAATCATCCGAAAATAAAACGAGTTTTAGAAACTTTATTAAGTGTTGGACTTGGCTATATACAATTAGGGCAGTCATCTACAACTTTATCAGGAGGAGAAGCGCAACGGATAAAATTATCAAGTGAACTAGCTAAAAAAGGCACCGGAAAAACGATCTACATTTTAGATGAACCTTCAACAGGACTTCATTTTGAAGATATTCGAATGCTTTTAGAGGTAGTTCAGCGCCTGGTAAATGAAGGGAATACAGTATTGATAATTGAACACAATCTTGATATTATTAAAGTAGCAGACTATATTATTGATTTGGGACTTGAAGGAGGTGGAAAAGGTGGTCAAATAATCGCCGAAGGAAACCCGGAGGAAATTATTAAGAATAAGCATTCACATACTGCAAAATTTCTTTTAGAAGAAATGAACGTAAATAAATTACCAAAAAATAAAAAAGTAAAACTTACTACTAGTTGAATTAAAAAGCAGTAATTTTGCAAACAAAAAATTAAATTAATAGCTAAATATATACTAAAATGGCAGTAGAAATTACAGATGCAAATTTTGATGAATTAGTACTAAAATCATCGCAACCAGTTATAGTAGATTTTTGGGCGGAATGGTGTGGCCCATGTCGCATGATCGGACCGATTATTGAAGAGATGGCGACTGAATATAGCGGAAAAGCAGTTATTGGAAAGGTTGATGTTGATTCAAATTCTGGAATATCTTCACAATTCAATGTTCGAAGCATACCGACTATATTATTTATAAAAAATGGAGAAGTTGTTGATAAATCAGTGGGTGCAGTGCCAAAAGCAACTTTGGTGGCAAAACTCGAAGCGCTTCTTTAAGCACTAACAAAATTTAAACCGAGTTCAACTCGGTTTTTTTATATCAAAGAAATGGAAGGCTTTTTTAAAAGACTCAAATATTACGGCACAGGTCTATTAATTGGATTAATTTTCGTTACCTTTTTCATGAGAGGCAGAGGATGCTCCTGGCTGCCTGAAAATAGATTAAAAACATCACTTTTTGAGAGAATAATCGTTCTTTCAGAAGAAAACCAAAAAAAACTTTTGGATTTAAATCTCTCAGAAAAAGAATTAGTAAAAGCGCTTTTAGATGGAGATGTAAAGTTTACTAAAAGCAAAAAAAATAATTCTTTTAAAGTCTACTATTTTGACTGCAAAACAGAATCAGGCAAGTTATTTTCATGCAAAGCAACAATGCCTCTAGAAAGTTTTATCTCAGAAATTATTTTTTCAAATAAAGATGCTAAAAAAATAAAAAACACGAAAATTGGATTTGGAAAACCTATTTATTTTCCAAAATCAAAGGATTTTATTTACGTAGACACAAGCGATCTTTTAATTTGTCAGCAAGAGGAACTTAGTTTAACGAACGTAAATACATTGTTTAACAAAATAAAAAAAACAGGAAGTATCGATTTTAAAAAATCTATGCTTAATCAAAGTCCAAAACCCGAACATTGGATTCGTTTTAGAGGAAACAATAATGAAGTAATTTCTGTAAAAAGCATCTGGTATAAAGAAAAAATTCAAATACTCGCCATTGATTTACCTGATTCAAGTTCTTGTAAATAACTTTTTACAAAAAAACCATGTTAATAAGTTGGACTATGAGTCGTCCTAAATCACATTCCTTTTCTTAATTTTACCCTATGGAATTTTCAGCTTCGCAAATTGCTGCCATTGTAAATGGTGAAATTATCGGAAGTTCCTCAGCTATAGTTACTGATTTAGCTAAAATTGAGGAGGGAAAAGAAGGAACACTTTCCTTTTTATCAAATCCGAAGTACGAAGAATTTATCTATACAACCAAATCAAGTATTTGTATTGTAAACAAAGATTTTATTCCCGTAAAACCCTTGCCTTTATCGCTCACTCTTATCAAAGTTGAAAACTCCTATACTTGCTTTGCACAATTACTTGAGTTATATGATAATTTAAATAAAAAAGAGGCCAAAATTGAGCAGCCTTCATTTATTGACAATTCCGCGGTAATTGGCTCTGATTTATATCTTGGAGCATTTGCATATATTGGAAAAAATGTTGAAATAGGAAATAAAGTAGTTATCTATCCAAATGTATATTTAGGCGACAATGTTAAGATAGGTTCAAATACTGTTTTACATCCCGGAGTTAGTATCTATTTCGGCTGTAAAGTAGGAGAAAATTGCATTATTCATGCAGGTACAGTTGTTGGATCTGATGGATTTGGATTTGCTCCTGATTCAGAAGGAGTTTTTCAAAAAATCCCGCAAATTGGAAACGTTATAATAGAAAATAATGTTGAAATTGGTTCAAATTGTGCTATTGATCGTGCCACAATGGGTTCTACATTTATTCGAGAAGGTGTGAAAATTGATAATCTATGTCAAATTGCTCATAATGTAGATATTGGCAAAAACTCCGCCTTAGCGGCACTTGTAGCAGTTGCAGGTTCTGCAAAAATCGGTAAACGCGTTATGATTGGAGGCCAAGCTGCAATAAATGGACATTTAAGTATTGCTGATGACACAAAAATTGTTGGACAATCTGGAGTTGTAAAAACTGTAAAAGAAGCTGTTACTTTAATGGGTACTCCCGCAATTCCACTGAACGACTTTAAAAAATCTTCCGTTGGTTTTCGAAAATTACCTTTTATACTAAGTAAACTTGAGGAACTAGAAAAAAAAATAAAAGATTTAGAATAAGTAATTTATAGATAATGGTTGAAAAACAATGTACTTTAAAAAATTCCATCTCTTTTTCAGGAGTTGGATTGCATACAGGTGAAAAAGTTTCTCTTGAAATTTGCCCTGCTCCAGAAAATCATGGGTATAAGTTTCAACGTATAGATTTACCTGAACAGCCTGTTATTAAAGCAGATGTCGATCTTGTTATTTCAACAGAACGAGGAACAACATTAGAATATAATGGCGCCCGCGTTTATACTACTGAACATATCCTTGCGGCCTTGTACGGTTGTCAAATTGATAATGCTCTTATAAAAATAGATGCTGAAGAGATTCCAATAATGGACGGAAGCTCTAAACCTTTTGTTGATGGGATTTTAAAAGTGGGATTCGTCGAACAAGAGGCAGAAAGAGTCTATTTTGAATTAACTGAAAATTTACCTTGGGAAGATCTTGAAAAAGGAATTGAATTTCTTGCTATTCCTGATATAAATTACCGCTTAACTGTAATGGTAGACTACAAATCACCTGTTCTTGGAACGCAGCATGCTAGCATGTATAATATCGGAGAATTTAAAACAGAAATAGCGCATTGCCGAACTTTTGTTTTTCTAAGAGAATTGGAATTTCTTGCAACCAACAACCTAATAAAAGGAGGAGATTTAGATAATGCTATAGTTTTAGTCGATCGCACAGATATTCCAAAAGAAGAACTCAATCGCCTTGCAAAATTATTAGGGAAAGAAGATTTAAAAGTCGAAGTTAATACCTTAGGCGTTCTGAATACAATCAAGTTGCAACATGAAAATGAACCTGCAAGACATAAATTATTAGACATTGTTGGTGATTTAGCACTTCTTGGCAAACCAATAAAAGCTCATATTTTAGCAGCTCGCCCAGGACATTTTGGAAATGTGCAATTTTCAAAAGTATTAAAAGAGCAACTTAAAAAACAAGAAAATAGTGGGCGTGTTTTTGATTTAAGTAAAACACCATTATATGATATAAATGCAATAGAAAAAATAATTCCGCATCGTTTTCCCTTCTTGATGGTAGATAAAATAATGGAAATAAATGAAAACTCTATTATCGGTGTTAAAAATGTAACAATGAATGAACCAATATTCACCGGTCATTTTCCTGGAAACCCGATTTTTCCTGGTGTTTTGCAAATTGAAGCAATGGCGCAAGTTGGAGGAGTTTTCGCATTAAGTAAAGTTGAAAATCCCCATCTTTACTCAACTTATTTTCTTAAAGTTGATAATGCTAAATTCAAACAAAAAGTTGTGCCTGGAGATACATTAGTGTTTGAATTAACTCTTACATCACCCATTCGCCGTGGATTAGTTGAAATGAAAGGCACAGCATATGTAAATGGTAAAGTTGCAACTGAAGCTGATATGCTAGCTCAAGTAATAAAAGATAAAGAATAAATGATAAGTTCTCAAACAGTTGTTTCGCTAAAAGCAAGTTTAGGAGAAAATGTTCAAATTGATCCATTTTCTTCAATTCATGACGATGTAATTATTGGAGAAGGGACTCATATTCACTCCAATGTTACAATTTATCCAGGTACAAGAATTGGAAATAACTGTGAAATTTTTCCTGGAGCTGTTATTGGCGTTATACCACAAGATTTAAAATTTGAGGGAGAATATACAACAGTGGAAATTGGGGATAACACCAAAATTCGAGAATGTGTAACAATTCATAGAGGCACGAAAGATCGAATGAAAACTAGTATTGGTTCAAATTGTCTTTTAATGACTTATGTTCATGTAGCACATGATTGTAAAATTGGAGATAACGTAATTCTTGCAAGTTATACCGGACTCTCTGGTCATGTTATAATTGATGATTATGCAATTCTTGAGGGTAAAGTTGCAGCGCAGCAATTTGTTCATATCGGAAAGCATGCATTTATTGGAGGTGCGTCTTTAATACGAAAAGATGTTCCGCCATATATAAAAGCTGCAAGAGAACCATTAACATTTGCAGGAGTAAACTCCGTTGGTCTCAGAAGAAGAGGATTTACGGATGAGCAAGTAAGAGAAATAGAGGATATTTACCGTGTTTTATATGTTCAAAATAGTAATGTTTCAACAGGAATTTCATTAATAAAAAGTTCGATTATAGATAGTGATATTCGAAAAGAGATTTTATCTTTTGTAGAAAATTCCGATAAAGGTGTTATTCGTGGAATTATCTAAAATCACACTCCAACGAGGTCAAGAAATAGAAATCAAAATAACAGATTACGCTTTTGGCGGTCGTGGCATCGGTAAAATTCAAACTGAAAATGGAATGTTTGTCGTCTTTGTCGATAATACCTTTCCCGGTCAGACGGTTAGAGTAAAGATTGATGCAAAACGAAAAAATCATGCTGAAGCAAAACTTCTCGAAATAATTGAGCGCTCGGAACATGAAACACAAGCGCAATTTCAAGAAATATCTGGAGGGCCATATATTCATGTTCCAATAGAAATTCAAGAAAAATTTAAGCAAGAGTCTACAATAGAAACATTTTCTCGCTTATCAGGATTAAAGGATGTTTCCCTAAAATTTGATGCTTTTATTTCCTCTCCCGAGCATTATTTCTATCGAAATAAAATGGAGTATAGCTTTTCTGCGATAGAACATTGTCTTGAAACTAATTTAGAAAAAGATGCTGCCTTTTCTCTTGGATTTAAAAGAAGAGGGACCTGGTGGAAAGTAGAAAGTCTCAATAAAGCATCGGGTTTATTTGACAAAGAATGGGAAGATAAGCTATTCCTTATTCGCAACTTTCTTAAAAAAACAGGATTGCCTGCTTGGCATCCACCAAAAAAAACAGGTTTCTTTCGACATATTGTCGTCCGAAAATCTTTTGCTTCAAATAAATTACTGATTAACCTAGTGACGTCTAATGAAGGAATTGAAAAATTGGATATACAAGAAATTGCAGCTTATTTAAAAGAACTTTTTGGCGAGAGAATAGCAGGATTTCAGCATACAAGAAATGACAATGTTGCTGACCGATCAAAGATTGAAAATGGCACTTGTAAATTAATTTTTGGTCAGGCATTTATCGAAGAAAAAATTCTTGGCTTAGACTTTCAAATAAGCATGGAGAGTTTTTTTCAAACCAATCCAAAATGTGCAGAACTTCTCTACTCAAAAGCATTAGATTATGTTTTTGAAGAAGATATTGCCAAAAATGAAGTTGTAATGGACTTGTTTTGTGGAACAGGAACTATCGGTCAATTACTTTCCAAAAGAAACGAAGACGTTCAAATAATTGGTGTTGACATTGTTGAAGAAGCAATAGAAGACGCGAAAAAAAATGCAGCGAACAACCAAATTTCAAACATTTCATTTTTTGCAGCAGATGTTGGAAAGTTTCTCAAACAACACCCTGAATTTAATGGGACAATCGCTACAATTGTACTAGATCCTCCAAGAGCTGGTATTGCTCCAAAAACGCTACAAAAAGTTATTGAACTTGGAGCAAAAAATATTGTGTACATTTCCTGCAATCCCTCAACTCAAGCAAGAGATACAAATACACTTCTTCAAGCGGGCTATGAATTGGATAAATTTTCATTAGTAGATCAATTTCCTCATACTGGACACATCGAATCAATTGCAAAATTCAAAAAAAAATGAACATTGAACTCCTAAGTATTGGCGACGAATTATTGATTGGACAAACAATTAATACAAACGCAGCTTGGATTGGACAAGAAATGTCGCTTATTGGAGCACGTATTGTTCGTACAACCGTTATTTCAGATACCACTGAAGCAATTCAGAGTTCCTTGGATTCAATCGATTCAAATACAGACTGCTTTATTATAACTGGAGGCTTAGGTCCAACGAAAGATGACATAACTAAACATACACTTTGTAACTATTTTAACACACGTTTAGAAGTCCATCTTCCTACATTAAAGAAAATTGAAGACTATTTCTTCAAAAGAAACCGACCGATGCTTGAAGCGAATATTCAACAAGCAGAACTACCTCTAAATTGTGTGATTTTGAATAACAATTACGGAACTGCAGCTGGAATGTGGTTTGAAGAAAAAGGAAAAATATTCATTAGTCTTCCTGGAGTTCCTTATGAAATGAAAGGAATTATGTTGGAGGAAGTTATTCCAAGATTAAAAGAAAAATTTAGTTTAAAATCCATCTATCATAAAACAGCACTAACGCAGGGAATAGGCGAGTCTTTTTTAGCAGAGATAATTTACCATTGGGAAAATTCTATTCGTTCTAATAATCTCGGTCTTGCCTATCTGCCATCACCTGGTTTAGTGAAACTCAGAATAACCTCTTATAATGGAGAAGAAGACAAGAAAACAATTGATGCTTATTTTGATGAGCTAAAAAATTTAATTCCTGAAGCTCTCTATGGATTTGAAAACGATAGTCTACCCCAAATAATTGGAGAAATGCTTCGCACAAGAAAAATGACAATTGGAACTGTTGAAAGCTGTACTTCTGGATTATTAGCGAGCCAAATCTGTAGTATTTCTGGTGCATCTGATTATTTCATGGGATCCTTACTTACTTACAGTAACTCATTAAAGATTAGTCTGGCTGATGTTTCACCTGAAACCCTCGAAAAATTTGGTGCAGTAAGTGAGGAAGTTATCAAGGAAATGGCTCTTGGCGGTCGAAAAAAATTGGGCGTAGATTGCTGTATTTCTACTAGTGGAATTGCCGGACCAAATGGCGGAACAGATGAAAAACCTGTTGGACTCGTTTGGATTGCAATTGCTATGCCAACTAAGACCATCGTAAAGAAATTTCAATTTGGAGACAACAGAGAAAGGACAGTGCAAATGACGGTTTCAAGTGCTCTAAATTACTTGAGATACGAATTAGAAACTACGTAATTACTTCCCTTTTCCCTGTAACTTACAAGTGTATTGAATCATGATTGTTCTGGGAGCCTCTATCTTTAATGGCCTTAAAGAATAGCTGCGATTTAAAATATTGCTTCCGATTAAGGCGAATTTATGTGTTTCTGTAAGATTGTAAGAAATCCGACAGTCAAAAATCCAATTACCGAAACGGTGCGCATTGTAATAATCCATGTAACGCAAATCTTGAAGTATATCAACGTCAATTGTTGTTTGTTCAAAATCTTCAATAATTGCATCCATATTTACAATTTTTGAGAAATACTTTCCGCTCATTCCAAAAGAGAACATTTTATTATAAGTATATTCCGCGTCAAGCTTTACATTGTGTAAAAACCGGTATTTTAAAATCTTTTGTTTCGGATCTAGCGAAGTTGTATTAAAGCTAAAAACTCTACCAACAGAATCTTTTGCATATTCATAATCAGGCGTTAAAGTTGTTGGAACTATGTAATTATACCCTAATAAAAAAGTAAGCTGAGATTTCTTAGATAGATTTGCAGCGCCGGAAAATGAAGCATCAAGACCGACAACGCGAGATTCTCCTGTATTCAAAAACATAAATCCAGCACTTGATCCCATTGTTTCAACTGAAGTAATAGGATGCCAAATTCCAAACATGTATTCAATGGTATTTTGGTATTCTTGCCAAAAACCTGCAATGTCTAAATAGCCCATTACACCTCCCAATTTCAATCCTTGTTTAATCCCAATTTCTGCATTCCAGCTACTTTCTGGTTTCAAATTAGGATTTGGGAAAACACCAAAATTTCCGACACCCGTTTTTATAAAGCGCTCAGTTATAGAAGGGAAACGAAATCCTTGTCCAAATGAAGCGCGTATATAAGTTTCTTGGTAAATTTTTAAACTTGCTCCTGCTCTAAAAATAGGTTTCATGGCTGTAATTGTATCATTCAATTGAAAATACTCTAAACGTCCTCCTGCAGAAATATTCAAAGAACCATTGAATTTGCTTTCTAATTGTGTGTATGCAGATAGGTTAAGAAGCTGATTATTTGGGGAGCCGGATCCGACATAAATATTTGCAAATGAATTCGTAAAGGTTCCTGTTAAGCCACCAATAAAATCAAGATTTTTTAAGTTTGGATAACTTTTTTGAAACATATAATCTCCGTAATAAGTTGAGGCGCGATTTGACTGATTTGCACTCATTTTATTGTCAACATGTAAAATGCGTGTTCTTAGATAATGTTTCCCATTTGCTTGTGTAAAAAAGTTTACAAATGGATCTACATTAAAGATGAGTTGGTCTTGCATAAAAATTGCACCCGGATAAGCGCGGTATAAGCCAGAAGAATCATTTAACCAAGCAAGCGGCATATTTGTATGCATATCCATAAAATTACCATTCAAGCCATAGTTTAAGCCCTTAACCTTTTGAGAACGATAGCGCAAGTTAAAATTAAGGCGAGCTCTTTTGGAAATTAATTCTTTCTCAGTGTATAAACACCGAGAAGTATCAGGAAAAACAGTTGCAACAATTGAATCTGTTATTGGAGGTCCAATATAGCCATGATCCATGTTTAAATTTCCACCAACAACTAAATCTAAATTTCCATACATTTTAGAATGCAAGAAGTTAAGTCCATTGATTCCAGGATACTGATTCCACCATTTAGAATTTGGAGAATTTGGAATGGAATAAAATCCTGAATAAACATTGATTTTTGTTAGCGGTTTAGATGTTGGATAAGCCGTTCGGATGTGAACGGAACCCGACAATGCTGAACTTCCTGATAAAACTGAAGCTGCACCTTTTATCACCTCAATTTGACTAATATTTTCTACCGGAATAAATCCCCATTCAGGTCTTCCAGCATCACCAGATAACATTGGCATATCATCGACAATTACTGCAACCTTAGAGCCAACTCCAAATGTAAAGCCACTTCCTCCTCTTATTTGAGGCTCTCCATCCAAAATATTAAGTCCCGGAGTTTGATCTAAGGCAGATTCAATGCTACGGGTATTTTTATTCTCTATCATTTCTGGCTTCAGCACCAACATTGTAACTGTCTGCTCTTGAATTGGTTTATCGAACTTGCCAACCTTAACATCTACTTGCTGAAATTCTTTGATATATGAATTCAGAGTAAAATCTACATTTTTAACTTCATTTTCAGAAATCTCAATGCTAATTGTGTCAGAAATCATTCCTGTATATCGAACAACAATTTTGCATAAACCACTTGGTATGCTTAACTCGTAAAATCCCTTTTCATTTGTGATTGCTCCAAAAGTGATATCTTTTCTATAAATAACAGAAGCACCAAAAATAAGGTTTCCTTTATCATCTCTTACAAAACCTTCGATCTTTGCACTTTGCGAAAAAAGTGAATTCGATAAGCAACTTAAAATAGTAATTAAAATAAGGAAACGCATTCCGAAATTTTATGGGACAAATATTTTCTCAGTTCTACTATTTGATTTGAGAATATAGACTCCAGAATTTAATTTTAAACCATTTAACTCGCTATCTAAACCCGACTTTATTAGTTGTCCTGACAAATTAAAAATATGATAGTTCTGATTTGATTCTGTAATGAGCAGACCATTTTCCGTGGAGTAATGAGCAAAAGGAATATTTGAGTTTGCTTCAGTAATTCCAACAGAAGAATTGTAGATTAATTGTATGTCATCAATTAAGACCTCATCATTTGCAGCGCCTCCTCCTGCAATAGCATTCGTTGCAAAAGTAACAAGTATATAAGCAGGTGTCGGTAGTGGTGGAAGTGGTGGTTGAATAAAAGAAGTAAAAGGAACAGAATGTCGAACCCATGCTGTATTTGGAGAAAAATTATATGCTGCAGTTGAAATAACATGTGGGCTCGATGCTGCATCAATTGGATCGTGAACATCAAAAGCATCATGAGTTATCGCGTGAATTCTTGCTTGCTGATTTGATGCTGCAGTATATTTAGACCAAAAAACAATTGAATCTGGCATAGAAGTTAAAGCTTCAGAAAAATTTGGATCGTTCGTTAAGGAAATATTGTAATTTGCAGAAATATCAGTTACAGTTGTACTTCCCATATTAATTCTCCCAAGTGTCAGTGTACCATTTGCAACAATTCCTAAAATTGATTTAGAGAAAATTCGTGCGCAATACATCCCAGAAGCTCCTGAACGAATGGCTGTTGACCTAAAAACTTGCTGCGAAGCAAAAGCAGATAAACCGCCACTTGCTGTTTTAAATCCATTCCAATTAGTGGGTTCCTCAGTTGAAGCGCCAATATTATCCCATTCTTCCATGTTTGAATTTCCGATTTGCTGTTGGGCAAGAAGGGAAGAAAGTGAAAAAGCAATGAAACAAAAAGTAAAAGTTTTTTTCATGGTCGTTTGTTTTAAATATGAAGGAATAATAAAAATTCATAACAAACTTAAATAAAATTTTAAACGATATGAATTTAATTAATGATTTATATGAACAAAAAATGATGAATAGTGATTTACTTCTTTCGAAAGAAAATTTTAACTGGCACTCCTTCAAAATCAAATTGTTCTCTAATTCTATTTTCTAAAAATCGCTTATAAGATTCTGGAACATATTGAGGAAGATTGCAGAAAATAGCAAAAGCTGGAGAATGTGTTGGCAACTGTTGAACATATTTAATTTTAATGTATTTTCCCTTGATTGCAGGAGGTGGAGTTGCATTAATTATATCCAACATCACATCATTCAATTTTGAAGTCGTTATTTTTCTTGTACGATTTTCATGAACCCTCATTGCAGACTCCAATGCTTTATGAATTCGCTGTTTTGTAATCGTTGATGTAAAAATAATCGGCACGTCATTAAAAGGCGCTAATTGCTCTCTCAAATTTGCTTCGTACTCCAACATTGTCGTATGATCTTTCTCTACTAAATCCCATTTATTTACCAAAACAACAACACCCTTGGAATTTTTTTCAATCATGTAATAAATACTTAAATCTTGCTTTTGAAGTCCTTCGCTTGCATCCATTAGAAATAAGCATACATCTGCATTCTCAATTGTTCTAACAGAACGTAAAACGGAATAATATTCGATGTCCTCAGTAACTTTTGCTTTCTTACGAATTCCAGCAGTGTCTATCATTAAAAAATCAAAGCCAAAAGCCTTATATCGCGTATGAATTGAATCGCGTGTTGTTCCAGAAATATCAGTGACAATATTTCTTTCTTGACCAGTAAAAGCATTCACTAAAGACGATTTTCCAACATTTGGTCGACCGACAATTGCAAAACGCGGCAAGGAATCTTCTTCACGAACAGATTCATCAGTTTTGTCTAAATATTTTACTGCAGCGTCCAAAATTTCTCCTGTTCCACTGCCATTAATTGCAGACAAATCATAAACATCACCAAGACCAAAGGAATAAAATTCCGAAGACAGACCAACACGTTCGACATTGTCAACTTTATTGGCAACAATCATCACTGGCTTTTTACTCTTTCGCAATAATTCTGCAACAACCTGATCCATTTCTCCAATTCCGGTCATTACATCAACCATAAAGAGAATAAGAGTTGCTTCTTCGACTGCGAGTTCAACTTGTTTTCTGATTTCACCTTCAAAAATATCTTCTTTAACAGTGGCATAACCACCAGTATCAATTACAGAAAACTGATAGCCATTCCACTCCCCTTTCCCATAAATTCTATCACGCGTAACACCACTAACCTCTTTCACAATCGCATCTCTGGATTCTGTTAAGCGATTAAACAATGTTGATTTTCCAACATTTGGTCTTCCTACTATAGCTACAATATTGCCCATTGATTTCTATTCTACTAATTTATTTACTGGAATTAATATCCGTATTTTTTTAATTTCGCATCCGTTGAACGCCAATCCTTGTCAACTTTTACAAAATTTTCTAAAAAAACTTTTGCATTTAAAAACTGTTCCATCTCTTCACGAGCTGCTTTTCCAATTCTCTGTAACATCTCTCCACGCTTACCGATAAGAATTCCTTTTTGGGAATCTCGCTCAACAATAATCAAAGCTCGAATCTTTATTAAAAGCCCTTCTTCAATATATTCTTCAATTTCTACTTGACAGCTGTAAGGAACTTCTTTCTCACAAAACAGAAATATTTTTTCACGGATAATTTCAGAAATAAAAAAGCGCATTGGACGATCAGAAATCTCCTCTTTATCGTAATAAGGTGGATTTTCAGGAATCAAAGTCAAAATACGTTGCCAAACTTGATCAATATTTGCATTATGTAGCGCAGAAATTGGGAAAATTGCAGCAGATGGAAGTTGTTCTTGCCAATACAAAACTCTTGCTGTTAAATCTGCTTGATTTGATAAGTCAATCTTATTAATAATACACAAAACCGGGACTTTCAACTTCTTTATTTTAACCAAAGTTTCCTTGTGGTTCATGTCTGTCTCAATGGTATCAGTTATAAATAAAAGAACATCGGCATCTTTTAAAGATGTATTGACATAATCCATCATTGTTTCATGCAACTTGTATGCTGCGTTAACAACGCCCGGTGTATCTGAAAAAACAATTTGGTAATCCTCATCATTTAAAATCCCTAAAATACGGTGACGAGTAGTTTGAGCCTTTGAGGTTACGATGGATAATTTCTCACCCATTAATTGATTCATCAATGTTGATTTTCCAACATTTGGACTTCCTACAATATTTACAAAACCTGATTTATGTGCCATTATTTACGCTAAATTGCTTGCAAAGGTACGACATTTAAATCTACCTTTAAGATTGAGCTATTTATATAGCTTAGCCTTGGATAAACAAATTCTATTTTGTTATAATAAAATTAGAGTAATTTCGCAAAGGAATTAAACATAAAAAATATAGAAAAATACAAAAATGGAACGAAAAATGAAGCCCGAAAGTTTGATGATGTCCTACGGCTACAAACCTGAATTATCTGAAGGCGCTATAAAATGTCCGATTTTTCAAACCTCAACATTTGTTTTCAAAAGTGCCGAGGAAGGAAAAGCATTTTTTGAAGTCGCTTATGGTCATAGAGAAAAAAACGAAGGGGAAGAACTTGGTCTAATCTACAGCAGAATTAATAACCCTGATCTTGAAATATTAGAGAATCGACTAACACTTTGGGATGAAGCAGAGGAATGTGCTGTATTTGAAAGCGGAATGGCTGCTATTACAACAGTACTTTTGGAATTACTAAAACCTGGAGATTTACTTCTTATTAGTAATCCAGTATACGGTGGAAGTGACCATTTTATAAAAAAAATACTTCCAAAATTCGGGATAAGTGTAGCAGAATTTAGTGTTGGTCAAACCAAAGAAGATATTATTCAGTTAGTTGAGAATACTGGAATTGCAGATAAGTTAGCAATGGTTTACATCGAAACTCCTGCAAATCCAACAAACGACTTAATTGATATTGAAGAAAGTAAAGAAATAGCCAAGTATTTTTCGAGCTCGGAGAAAGAAATTTATTTAGCAGTTGACAATACATACATGGGACCAATCTGGCAGCATCCTTTAAAACATGGAGCCGATTTAGTTCTTTATTCCGCAACTAAATATATTGGTGGACATAGCGATGTGATTGCTGGAGCATGCTTGGGATCAAAAGAATTAATGCAAAGAGTGAAGGGATTAAGAACATTTCTTGGAAATATGGCTAGTCCCAATTCAGGATGGTTATTACTTAGAAGTTTGGAAACGCTCAAGGTTCGCATGGAT
>JBIKOE010000070.1:0-6708 GCA_044358215.1 Crocinitomicaceae bacterium | reverse complement strand
GACTGAATCTATGCACATAGTTCTATTATCTTGATTTACAAGAATAATACGAATAGGTTTATTTTGACGGTTTTCAGATTCAAGCATCACCTGTCGGCAAGCACCGCAGGGAGAAAGTAGCTGACTTATAGGCATTAAATCTCCTTTGGCAACAATACAAATCAATTCAACTGCTATTCCAGGAAATTGGGCGCCAGCATGAAATAAAGCCACTCTTTCTGCACAAAGACCAGACGGATAAGCGATATTTTCTTGATTATTTCCTTGAATTATCTGACCATCGTCTAAAAGAAGTGCTGCACCAACTTTAAACTTGCTATAGGGAGCATATGCCTTTTCCATCGTTTCAAAAGCTTTGTTAACTACAGATTTATCTACTGTCTGAAGACTTTCCCAATTTGGATAAAGTTGAAATTTAAAGCTGTATTCTTTTTGCACCTAAAGCTATACGCAAAAAGAATTCTTTAGTTCCGAAAAATCTAAAATTAAACTAAGAGAACAGAGAACTCCCAATTCGCACCATTGTGCTCCCTTCTTCAATAGCAAGTTGAAAATCACCACTCATACCCATTGAAATTTCATTAAAAGAAGTTTGATCAGAGAAATAGTTGTGTTTTATTTCACTAAATATAGCCTGCAAAACTTTAAATTCACCTCTAATTTGATTTGTGTCATCTACAAAAGATGCCATTCCCATTACGCCTATAATTTTAATATTTTGTAATGCTGAATAACTCTCTGATGATAATAATAGCTTCGCCTCCTCCCTACTCAATCCAAACTTCGTTTCTTCATCTGCAATATAAAATTGTAAAAGACAAGCTATAACTCTGTTGTGTTTTAATGCTTGTTTATTTATTTCTTGAAGTAATTTCAAACTATCTACAGCATGAATCAAATGAACAAATTCAGCAATGTATTTTACTTTGTTGGTTTGTAAATGTCCAATTAAATGCCATTGAATATCTTTTGGAAGTTCACTGGCTTTTTCGCTCAACTCTTGCACTTTATTTTCTCCAAAATGCCTCTGCCCTAAATTATATGCTTCTAAAATTAATTCCATTGGCTTAGTCTTAGAAACAGCAACTAGGCAAACATTTTCTGGAATTTGAGACCTAATAATTTTAAAATTTTCAGAAATCATTCGTCGATAGAATAAATCGTCAAACCGCTTCTTAATTTCGGTTCAAGCCAAGTAGATTTTGGAGGCATATTTAAACCTTCATCAGCAACTTTGTTGACTTGTTCAATTGTTAGAGGAAAGAGTAAAAATGCAAGAGCGCATTTTCCTGACGCTAATTTATCTTCAATGTCTTTTAAAGGAATATTTCCAGGACTAAACTCAATGTTATCACTATTTTTTAAATCTTTTATTCCGAGAATTGGTGCTAAAATAAAGTCGCTAAAAATTGCTGAATCAATTGAATTCACACTATTTTTTTTATCAATTAAATGAGGAAATAATTCAAAAGAAAAATAGTCTCTTTCAAAGCAAACTGTAAATTGGTGCTCTTTAATTGGTTTACTAATTTCATTTAATGGTGTTATAGTTCCAATATTTTTTAAGGCGGATAAAAAAGTTTCTTTTGTATGTGATTTTAAATCTTTAATCAATCGATTGTACTCTAGTACTTTTAATCTTTTTTCGGCGACTAAAAAAGAAAGGAAATATGCGCATTTTGAAGTTTCAAGACCCTTTTGTTTTCTTTCTTTATACAAGCGAGCTGATGATGCTGTTCTGTGATGACCATCTGCAATATAAGTAGCTTCAATTGCCAAAAATGCTTTTTGAATTGCCACAGTTTCTTCAACTGAGAGAATCCATAATTCGTGCTTTATACGATCTGTGGTCGTAAACTCATATTCAGGTCGAACAAGGACAGCAGTACTTAATAATTCCTCTATTTCATCTGTTTCACTGTAGGAAAGTAATACTGGCTCAGCATTAAATCCTACTAAATCCAGATAATTGGTAAACATCGTTTCTCTTTCCGATAAGGTTTCTTCGTGTTTTTTTATTTTTCCAGTGTTATACTCTTCAATACTTGATCCTGCAATAACTCCAGTAAAAACTCGCTCTTCTGTTGTTTGCCGATAAATATAAATACGTGGACTTTCATCTTTTATTAAAATCCCATCATTTAAAAAGTCAGCATAGCCTTTTTTTACAAGCTCAAATCGTTCTTTAGAATTAGCCTTTGTTTGTATGGTTTTTCCAAATTCAGAATTTATAATATGTAAAAATGTAAAAGGATTAGACTCTAATTTTGCTTCTAAAACATTCTTTTTATACGAGTAATATGGACGAGTAGCAACTAGATGAACTTTATCACGAACGGGTCTTATCGCTGAAAAAGGTGAAATATCTGCCATAAATTAAAACTTGTAACTCAATCCAAAGCTTGGTAATAAAGGAAATTGATAAATTTCTTTTCCAGAAACACGATTTACGTAGAAAATATTATTTCGGTTATAAACATTTGTAACACTAGCGATGACCTCAACAACATTTTTATTTTTTAAATTAAATTGCTTTTTAAATGTGATATCTAAGCGATGATAATACGGCAATCTTTGACTATTAAAATCTCCTAAAATTGTCGAAACAGTTGATGGATTTGTCTGATTTGGATTTGTAGTAACTCCATTTCCGAAAGTCTCTTCTTGAAAAAATCCTGCGGTTGGTGTAAAGGGTAATCCTGACCCTAAATTCCATCTTATATTTACCTCTGAGTCTTTTTTCTTTCCAAAAAGATACGATCCAACTAAATTTAAATTATGTCTTCTATCAAAGACAGGGAAATACGATTGAAATCCATCCCATCGTGTACTTTTACCCAATGAATAAACACACCAAATAAAAATTCTATTTTTATTATACTTTAATAAGAAATCTACTCCGTAAGATTGTCCTGATTCCAAAATAAAATCTTTTTTATATACATCATCAATTTCTGAAAACTGAGCAACATCATCGTACAGTTTATTTGGATTTATATTACTTAACTGTGAGAAATATTTATAATAACCTTCTACATTTAAATTTAAATACTTATTAAGATCGTATTCAAAACCTCCAATCGCATGCCAAGCATATTGAAGGCCATTTTTTGCATTGATCGTTTTTTGAAATTCGTTGACAAAATTTTCCTGAATATTAGTAGGTGCAGAAAGCATTCCATTAAAAAGATTTACAACATCTTTGTCAGAGGAAGCTGATGTAAAATTTTGAGAAAATCGACCTCCTGAGAATTTGAGTCGAAAATTTTCGTTTGCATTGAACTTTAATCCAAGTCGCGGTTCTGGCGAAATAGTGCCAAGTGAAGTATAAGCTTGAATTCTCAGTCCAACTTGAATCACAAAGCGATCTACTATTTTTCGATAATTGAAATAACCCCCTATTTCAGTTGTAAAATTTTCAACTTGAATTTTTCGTTCTAACTCATTGTAAGTGACAAAATTTGTATTGAAACCATTAAGATTAAATCCATAATTCATTTCCCCTTCGTTCTTTAAAAAATAAGAAAAATCAAAGCCGAGGTCAAAACCACCAATACTAGAAAATCTTGGCTCTACACTAGCTTCAGAAAAAGTTGTTTTAAAGGTGCTACCATTTACATGTCCTCTTATAAAAACTGGAGATCCACTCGGAACCATCAAGAAATTGATTCCGCCTCCTGAAGCTTGCCAATTCAAATCTGCAATCTCATAATTTACGCTATCTTGATTGTGAAATCCAAAGGCACTAAATTTTGACCCGCCATCTCCTGTAAAAGTTACTTTTCCATATAAATCTGTGAAATTGAATGGCAGCCCGTTTCCATCATTTACTCTTGGATACAGTGATTTTGATGTGTAATCTAACAAACTATGCTTGGCGGAAAATAAATAAGAACCCGATCTCAATTCATTTTTTTTAGCCTTTCCTATTGGGCCCTCCAATACCATTTTTGCTAAGAACGGTGATGCTGAAACTTTCCCTGAAAACTTTTGACGGTTTCCGTCTTTGTAGGTAATATCCATTACAGAAGAAATTCTACCGCCGTACTTGGACTCAAAACCGCCTGTATAAATATCAACATTCTTAATAAGTTCTGTTTCAAAGATGGAAAAGAAACCGATAGAGTGAAATGGATTATAAATTGTCATCCCATCTAGAAGAATTTTATTTTGAATTGGTGTTCCTCCACGAACATATAACTGTCCTCCTTGATCACCTGTTGTAACAACTCCAGGAGTTACACTAAAAGCACCAACAATATCATTCTCAGCTCCATAACTTGGAATTCTTTCCAAGCTCTTTTGATCCAATTTTAGTTCAGAAATTCCAACTTGAGTTCTCTTTGTTTTACTCTCAGCACTAACTTTTATTTCATCAAACTCTTTTATATTTTCTTTTTTAATGAGCTCAAATTTCACGTCATAAATTTTAGTTTTTTCGGTCATTACAATATTTTTATATGCTCGCTCATACTTTTGATTCTCGATTTTTAGAATGTAGGTTCCCATAATTAATTTCGGAATTGAGAAAAATCCATTAATATCAGAAACTGCTCCAGCCACAACATTACTGTCTATGTTTAAAAGTTTCACCTTTTCATAAGCCATCGCTTCTCCATTTGACTTATCGTAAATAAAACCTCTAACTGTAAAATCTTGTGAAAAAAGTACTTGTGAAAAAAAAAGGAATAATAGAATGTAAAAAAGTTTCGACATAGAATATATTGAGCGCCAAAAATAATTAAATGAAAGCATAAAAACTATTTATTTTCAATTGAAAATAGCAGAAAAATAAAGAGCTAGATTTAATAATCCGTAAATTTCAATCCTATTTCGTACTTTTGGTTCAGCATGAAAAAGATTTATTTCCTATTCTTACTTTTTTTTTCTTTTCAAGCAATGTCCCAAATTATTGGAAACAAAGTCTCTAGTATTAAAAAACTAAAAAATGATACCATTAGTTGCTTTTATTTCGAAGCTAATCGCTTTAATTCAAGTAGAAATCTTGCTGTAAATTCTGATTTTTTAGCCAAGCCATTGGGAGAAAGAGCATTTGAAACATCTTATGTTCGTTGGGGTTTTACATTAGGAATGACTATTCCGATCTCAAAAGTCCTATTTTTTGAAGGTGGTTTATCTTATTTGCGAAATGGTGAGCAATATTCTTGGAAATCTTCTGAAAATGATAGTTCTTTTTCATACCAAACTAGCTATTCGTATATTTCAATGCCTTTACAAGTAAAAATTCAAGGCGGACTTAGATTAAAATATTTTTTAGCAACTGGTTTACAACCACAATTATTTCAATCCTTTCGTCAAAAGCAACAATGGACAAATGATGTAAATACAAAATACTCAGCAACACTTAAAGACAATAGTGACCTCAATTCATTTGTAATTTCTTGGATTACAACAGCAGGGCTTGCATTGGAATTAAGTAAACTATACGGTATTCGAATATCTGCGCAATACCGAAATCAATTAAATAGTTCCTATTTGAAAACAGGAGATTATATTCACAAAGCAAATGGTCTTGGTTTTGCATTTGGATTAACACGAAAATTATAAAATGAAACTGCAAGAAGTTACAGATTACCTCGAAGATTGTTTTCCTTTAAGTCTTCAAGAATCTTACGATAATTCTGGATTACTTATTGGTGATAAAGCAATGGAACTTAAAAGCATATTAATTTGCTTAGATAGTACTGAAGATGTAGTTGAGGAGGCAATTCAAAAAGGAGCAAATTTAATTATTGCTCATCACCCAATTATTTTTAATGGATTAAAAAGTTTGACAGGTAAAGCCTATATTGAACGAGTTCTAATTCGCTGCATTCAAAATAATATTGCGCTCTATGCAATTCACACGAATCTTGACAATCATAAGCAAGGAGTTAATGCTGAAATCGCAAAAAGAATTGGTTTAAGTAATTGTAGAATTTTAAAAGAAAAAAAAGGAGTGCTCTGTAAACTTGTAGTTTATCTTCCAAAAGATGCACTCGAGCCTATAGATAAAGCACTATTTAAAAAAGGAGCTGGAAGAATTGGAAATTATTCAGAATGTCATTTTCGTACAGAAGGAATCGGGACATTTATGCCAAATGAAATGGCAAAGCCAGTAATTGGCGAGGCGGATATAAGAAGTAGTATTTCAGAATATAGAGTAGAATACCTCGTGTCTTATTCAAAATTACAGGCTGTATTAGCAGCACTTCAAACTTCTCATCCATATGAAGAAATACCATATGAAATTCTTCCAATTGACAATAAAAATCAAGATGAAGGAGCCGGAATGATTGGAGAATTAGACGAAGAACTGAGCGAAAAAGACTTTTTACAAGAATTGAAAACTATCTTTAATTGTGGTGCCATTCGGCATACACGATTTCTTAATAAACCAATTAAAAGAATTGCACTTTGCGGAGGTTCTGGAAGTTTCTTGTTACAAGATGCATTGCGTTCAAAAGCTGATATTTTTATTACAGCAGATTTCAAATACCACGACTTTTTTGACGCTGAAAATAAAATTATTATTGCAGATATTGGTCACTTTGAAAGTGAACAATTCACAACAAATTTATTAGCTGAGAAACTTAAAGAAAAATTTACTAACTTTGCAATCCATTTAACAGAAATAAATACAAATCCAATAAACTACTTTTAGAACATGGCAGCAACTGCAACTAAAAAGAAAGAGAAAGACGTTAC
>JBIKOE010000033.1:0-21698 GCA_044358215.1 Crocinitomicaceae bacterium | reverse complement strand
TTTATCTACAACAACCGAACTACGATCTCCTCAGGATCAGAAGCAATCCAAGGAAATCGCAAAAGTGATTTGATTATTCAACTGAGGTGGAAACTATAAAATACTTAAGGTTTTAAAAAAATAGTTTGTAATAATTATAAATTCTTGTAATTTTTTAAAGTAATCTGCGTTTATAATTTTATGAGCGGATTTTTGCTCATTCTCTCTCCATGTCAAACTAGAAAAAAAACAAAAAATGCAAGTAAACTTATTGTATCACCAAAGCAAAATTCTTCTGGATGATGAGTTTTGTATGATTGAAAAAGCAAAGTTGGATAAGCGAAATTTTGCACCCCTGTATGAAAAGTATCATTCAGCTATTTTTAGATACATCGTTAAACGTGTAGATGAAAAAGAAACAGCGTACGACATTACCTCCATTGTTTTTATGAAAGCACTGACGAATCTTCAGAAATTTGAATTTCGCGGTGTTCCATTTTCTTCTTGGTTATTTCGTATTGCAAAAAGTGAGTTGTATCAATCTTTCAGAGATACAAAGGCACGGAGAACAGTAAACATAGATACCGTTTTTAGTGCTCAAATTATGGAAGAATTTGTTGAGGATTATACTGACGAACAACGAGCTCAACTCATGAGTGCTTTGCACTTGCTTAAGCCAAATCAATTACAATTAATCGAAATGCGTTATTTTGAAAAACAATCTTTTCGTGAAATTGGAAATTTTCTTGGAATTACAGAAAACAATGCAAAAGTAAAAACATTCAGAACCCTACTAAAGCTAAAAACTGTTTTCTTAAACATGAAAAAATAATTCATTTTTTTTTAAAGCCCTTTTGTAGGGCTTTTTTTTTGATTCAGATTTAGGGATTATTTTACTTAAGCAAAGTCAATCTCACATTTCTTTTTTACTTTTGTTCATGTACCCATTACTTCGACGCACATTATTTTTATTTGACGCTGAAAAAGTTCATTATTTTACCACCTTTTTACTTAAGTTTCTATTAAAGTTTGGTTTTACACGTATAATTTTCAAAAAATTATTTGTTCTTGAAGATCCAAAATTGGAAAGAACTGTGTTTGGATTAAAATTCAAAAACCCAGTAGGAATGGCGGCTGGATTTGATAAAAATGCTGAAATGTTTAATGATTTGGCATACTGTGGATTTGGATTTATAGAAGTTGGCACTTTAACGCCTCTTGGTCAATCTGGTAATCCCAAGCCACGACTTTTTCGCATAAAAAAAGATAAGGGCATTTTAAATCGTTTGGGTTTTAATAATAAAGGAGTAGCATCAGCAATACCACGTTTAAAAGTACGGAAACATCCAAATTTAATTATCGGAGGAAATATTGGAAAAAATAAAATCACCTTGAATGAGGATGCTACAAACGATTATGTTTTAGCTTTTGAGCAGCTTTTTCCTTATGTAGATTATTTTGTTGTGAATGTTTCTTCACCAAACACTGCTAATTTGAGAGATTTACAAGAAAAAGAACCACTAACAGCATTGTTGTCTGAATTAAAGAATAGAAATTCGCTCAAAGAAAACCCTAAACCAATTCTTCTAAAGATTGCTCCTGATTTAACAAATTTGCAATTAGATGATATAATTGAAATTGTTCGCTTTACAAAAATTGATGGTGTAATTGCAACAAACACAACAATAGGAAGAGATTATTTAAAAACTGATTCAAAACTTTTAATGCAATATGGTGCTGGCGGAATTTCAGGAAAACCTATAGCAAAGAGATCGACAGAAGTTATTCGCTATTTACATGATAATTCAAAGGGAGAATTCCCGATAATTGGAGTAGGTGGAATTCATTCTGCAGATGATGCGCTTGAAAAATTAGCTGCAGGAGCAAGTTTAATTCAATTGTATACGGGTTTCATTTATGAGGGACCTGGTATTGTGAGAAAAATTAATGAGGCAATTTTAAAGCAAGAAGCATGAGTGCGATAAAAATTATTGAATGTCCGCGTGATGCAATGCAAGGATTGGAATCTTTTGTTCCAACTGAATTGAAAGTTGCGTACATCAATCTTTTATTAAAATGTGGATTTGACACACTTGATTTCGGAAGTTTCGTTTCTCCAAAAGCAATTCCTCAAATGAGAGATACAGCAATGGTTTTAGATAAGCTTGAACGAGTATCTTCAACGAAATTGTTAGCAATTATTGCAAACGAAAGAGGGGCAGAGGATGCTTTATGTTTTCCAGAAATAGCTTGTTTGGGATTCCCTTTTTCTATTTCTGAAATATTCCAGCAGCGGAATGCAAATTCGAGTATTGAAGAATCAATTTTGCGCCTTGAAAAAATCCAATCAAAAGTTACAGCTAAAAAAAAGGATTTAATTGTTTATTTATCGATGGGATTTGGAAATCCTTATGGAGAAGTTTGGAATACTGATTTAGTGGTTTCTTGGTCGCGAAAATTAGTTGAGGATTTAGGTATTCAAACCTTGGCTCTTTCAGACACAATAGGATGTGCAAAATCAGAAGATGTTAGCGCGTTGTTTAACGTTTTATCCAATGAATTCCCTTCAATTGAGATAGGAGCACATTTTCATACACGACCAGAAACAAGTTCAAAACTAATATCTGCAGCTTACACTGCTGGTTGCCGAAGATTTGATACAGCTATTCGAGGATTTGGTGGTTGTCCGATGGCGAAAGACGATTTAACAGGCAATTTACCAACAGAAGATTTAGTAAGCTGGTTAAACGATTCTGGAATTAATCACCCAATTCAAACTGCAAATTTTAATACCGCTTTTGATTTTTCTTCAAGAATTTTTGAAACTTTGAATAAATAATACACTTATTAAAGCATAAACTAAAAAGATGAAAAAAAACCAGTTTTTAATTCCGATACTAATCGTCGTATTAGCTGCTCTTGTGACTGGGTATTTTTACACTAAGAAACCAGTAAAAAAGAAAGTTGACAAGCCAAAAGAAAAAACTGAAATTCAATTAATTGAAACCGATTTTAATGCAAATACTTTCTCAGGAACTACTGAGATTGAATTATTGAAAGAATTAGGTGTCTGCGATTCTACAGCTCCAAATGATAATAATTTAGATCGACCTTCTTGTTCCCCTAGATTTTTTAGATTTTTTAATTATAAAAAAAATGCAGACTTACGTAATAACTTTATATTGCTGTTACGATCTGGGGTAAATGGTTTTCCTGCTAGGCGCTTACTTATTTTTGAGAGAGAAAATGGAAAATTGGTTAAAACAAATGGATTTATTGGATACATTATTGAGAAAAGAGCAGCAAAAAATACACTTTATGATGACATTGTAATTCGATTTTACGAAAAGTACTATGAGCAAAAATATTTTTACAACTGTTTGTTTTCCTGGAAAGATCAACGATACGAGTTTGTTAAATGTGAAGCGATTAACGATATAGCAATAAAAGCAGCAGTAGTAGATTCAGTTTCAATAGAGATTAATAAAATTTTAATTGAGAAACAGCTTATTTTTTAAGTCAAACCAAGATTAAAATTTCTCAAATGCCCCCAAACCAAATAATGCGAAATCGTATTTTGCAGGATCAAGAGAATCAAATTTACGAAGTAGTTCTATAAGTTCTTCATTTGTTTTCCAATCATTCTTGGTTCTTTTAAGAATCCCTAATTTTCTGGCAATAGTTCCTGTATGCACATCTAATGGAATATAAAGTTCTGACGGAGAAATACTTTTCCAAATTCCAAAATCCACGCCTTTTTTTGAATCGCGCACCATCCACCGTAAATACATAATTAAACGTTTGCAGGCAGAATTGGCATTGGGATTTGAAATATGCTTCTCAGAACGCAGAAGATGTGAAGTTTCCAAAAAAAGTTGTCGAAAATTAGAAATATAATTTTTTACGCCCTTATCATGAAAATTCCCACAAAAAGCTGACTCAAGATCTCCTGTTTTGTAAATAGTATGTAAGGCGTGAAAAAAGAATTCTAAATCAGAAGAATTAAAGGTGCGATGCACAAAATTAACTTGACTATTTTTTTTATAGTTCATTATAAAATCATAGGGTGAATTCCCCATTACCTCACATATTTTATTTCCATTAGAAATTATACTTTTTCGATTCCCCCAGGCGATTGTAGCAACTAAAAAACCGATTATTTCGATATCTTCTTTCGATGAAAATTTATGTGGAATTTGAATGGGGTCGTATTCTAAAAATGCATGATTCTCGTATTGCTCTGCCTTAAAATCAAGAAAATCCTTTAATTCAATTAATTCCATGTGGTAAAAATAGAACAATGTGAATTAAAGGATATCTTAAAATGGATAATTAATTCACCTTAATTTCAGAATTAGTAATTTTATATCATACTATTACTGCTAATCTAATGACCAATAAATTATTTATTTTATTTCTATTATTTAGTTTTCAGTTTTTTTCTCAAACTAAGAAGGAAAAAATCGAACAGAATATCATCACCTTGCACAAGAAAAAATTTGATTGGCTTATTTCAAAACAATATGATTCTTTAGCAGCTTTATTTAGTGAAAATGTTGAGTATATTCATTCGAATGGTTGGATTGAAAACAAAACTGATATTATTGGTGATTTAAAAAGCGGGAAATTAAATTACAAGCGAGTAGACATAAGCGAAGCAAAAGTTCGTCTAAGTAAAAATGTTGCAATTCTTACTGGAAAAGGTGTATTTTTTGTTACAATGGATAATAAAGACCTTGAAATCAAATTACTCTA
Organism: Crocinitomicaceae bacterium; assembly: GCA_044358215.1. Taxonomy (GTDB): domain Bacteria; phylum Bacteroidota; class Bacteroidia; order Flavobacteriales_D; family Crocinitomicaceae; genus UBA952. The sequence continues at coordinate 16,964 of JBIKOE010000033.1, read as the reverse complement.
TTCTGAAATTTACATAAAGGAAAAAGGGAAATGGCTTTTGACTCATCGTCATGCAAATAAATTGCACTGATTTTTAAATAAAATTACCGTCTTGCATTGATAAAGTACGATCAGCCATTTTTGCTAAGTCTTCATTATGCGTTACTATTACAAAAGTTTGCTTGAATTCATCACGTAATTCAAAGAATAATTCGTGGAGTTCCTTTGCGTTCTTTGTATCTAGATTTCCAGATGGTTCATCTGCAAATATTACTTTAGGCTTATTTATCAATGCGCGACAAACTGCAACACGTTGTTGCTCTCCGCCTGATAATTCTGATGGCTTATGATCTTTTCTTGTTTCGATTCCTAACCTAAGCATTAATTCAAGTGCAAGTTTATCGGATTCTGCTTTTGATTTTTCTCCAATCATTGCAGGTAAAGAAATATTTTCAATAGCTGAGAATTCTGGAAGTAACTGATGAAATTGAAAAATAAATCCAAGGTTTTGATTTCGAAAATGTGCGAGTTTTTTTGCGCTCAGTTGAAAAGGGTTAATTCCATCAATTTCTAAAATTCCATTGTCAGGATTATCTAAAGTTCCAAGTATTTGAAGAAGAGTAGTTTTACCCGCTCCAGATGAACCTACAATTGATACAATTTCAGCGTTATCAACCATAAGGTCTACGCCTCTTAAAATGGGGAGTTCACCAAACGACTTAACAATACCGCTTGCTTTTAAAATCATGGTTTCAGGTTTAAATCATGCCCCATTTTATCTCTTTTGGTTCGAAGATAACTTTCATTATGGACATTGCTCTGAATTTCAAGTGGAATATTTTCAACGATTTCTAGTCCGTAGCCAATTAATCCGGTTCTCTTTTTAGGATTATTAGATAATAAGCGCATTTTAGAAACACCTAATTCTCTAAGCATTTGAGCACCAAGTCCATAATCTCTCCCATCTGGCTTAAATCCAAGTTGAATATTTGCATCAAAAGTATCAAAGCCATCCTCTTGTAATTTGTAAGCTTTTAATTTATTTATCAAGCCGATTCCACGTCCTTCTTGGTTCATATAAATAATTACACCTTTCCCTTCTTTTTCAATCATTTCCATTGCTTTGTGTAATTGATCTCCACAATCACAGCGACAAGAGCCAAAGATATCACCCGTTAAACAGGAAGAATGCACACGAACTAAGATAGATTCATCTTTACTCCATGTTCCTTTAACAAGCGCTAAATGATCTTGGGCACTATTTTTATCTTTAAAAGCATGAAGTTCAAAATCCCCAAAAACAGTTGGCATATGAACATCAAGTACTTTTTCAATTAAGGTTTCATTAGCAATTCGATATTTTATTAAATCTTCAATTGAAATAATTTTTAAATCGAATTTTTTAGCTATTTCTATTAATTCTGGTAAACGTGCCATTGATCCATCTTCATTCAAGATTTCCACAATTATTCCCGCTTCTTCAAAACCCGCTAAGCGCGATAAATCAACAGCAGCTTCTGTGTGACCAGCTCTTCTTAAAACACCACCTTTTTTAGCTCTCAAGGGAAAAATATGCCCTGGTTTCCCTAGTTCTTCTGGACGGATTTCTGGGTCAATCATTGCTAAAACTGTTTTTGAGCGGTCGCTCGCAGATATTCCAGTTGTACATCCATGGCCGATTAAATCAATGCTTACAGTAAAAGGTGTTTCATATGCCGCAGAATTAGTTCTAACCATCATCTCTAAGCCTAATTGATCACAGCGTTCTTCACTAATTGGAGCACAGATTAATCCTCGTCCGTGAGTCGCCATAAAATTAATTAGTTTTGGACTCGCATTTCTAGCTGCAGTAAGGAAATCCCCCTCGTTTTCTCTGTCTTCATCATCTACTACGATAATTACATTTCCTTTTTGAATTTCTTCAATTGCTTCCTCTATCGTATTTAAAACTGATGTCATTTTCTGAATTATAAGCGCAAAGTTAGTTTATTATTTAGTTTGTTTTTTTTTATTGGTTTTTCGAAGGAATTTGTCTTAAGACTTCTAAATAGAATTTCCAGAATTTTTGAACGGAAGAAATTTGCACTTTTTCATCCGGCGAATGTGCAGCACGGATATTTGGTCCAAATGAAATCATATCAACTTCTGGAAGATGCTTTCCAAGAATACCGCACTCTAATCCAGCATGACAAGCCTTAACTTTTGGATCTTCATTGAACATTTTTTTGTAGAGATTTTCCATACACTTTAAAATAGCTGAATTAGGATTTGGTTTCCATCCCGGATAATCTCCACCTTGAATAACTTCACAGCCACTATTTTCAAATGCACAGCGAATAGTCATTGCTATTTCAGCTTTTGTGGATTCTACACTACTTCTTTGTAAAGATTGTGAAGTAAAAGTTCCATTGTGAATGATAACTCTTGCCAAGCTTGAAGAAACTTCAACCAAACCCTCAATATCTGGGCTCATGCGATAAACACCATTGTGTATTGAACATAAAAGATTGATAATTTTTTTAAAGTCACTTGAATTCATTACTTTTTGAGCAGCGTTAATTTCTGAACTTTGAATATTAATTGCTGGCTCAATTGCTTTATATTCTTCCAAGATTATCTTTATTTGCTTATTGAGAAGCTCATAAAAAATAGCGCAATCGGAATCTTTCACAACAAGGTGTACTTTTGCTTCACGAGGAATAGCATTTCGAAGACTTCCACCATCAAAAGCTACAAGTTGAATTGAAATTACTTTGTTTATTTCCCAGAGAATTCGAGCAAGTATTTTATTCGCATTTCCTCGCCCTTTATCAATGTCCATTCCAGAGTGACCTCCAAGTAAGCCAAGGATAGAAATTTCAATAGTTTTTGAATTTGCATTTGGATTTTCTTCAGAATAGGAAAATGTGGTATTTGTATCTATTCCGCCAGCACAACCAATTGAAAGCTCATCATCATCTTCAGTATCAAGATTCAGTAGAATTTCGCCATCAAAATAAGAAGGATCTAGTTTAATAGCACCTGTCATTCCTGTTTCTTCATCAATTGTAAAAAGTGCTTCAATAGCCGGGTGTGAAATTTCATTAGAAGATAAAACCGCCATTATTGCTGCGACTCCAATTCCGTTATCTGAACCTAGCGTAGTTCCATTTGCCCGAACCCAATCACCTTCAACTAGCATCTCAATTCCTTGCGTATCAAAATCAAAAACAGTATCTGAATTTTTTTGATGAACCATGTCCAAATGACCTTGCAAAATAATTGTTTTCTGCTGCTCCATTCCTTTGGATGCTGGTTTTTTGATGATAATGTTTCCAATAGCATCTTGCTGCGTTTCTAGCCCAAGATTTTTCCCGAAATCGATCATAAATTGACAAATTCTTTCTTCTTTTTTTGAAGGTCGAGGAATAGCATTTAAATCAGCGAAATGATTCCAGAGTAACTTTGGTTCTAATGAGCGAATAGACATAATTTTAAGTTTTAAGGGAATTTTGGATATTGCAAAAAGTTAGGGTCTCTTTTTTCTAAAAAAGCATTTTTTCCTTCTTGTGCTTCATCTGTTAAATAATAGAGTAGGGTGGCATCTCCTGCTAATTCCATCAAGCCATGTTGACCATCGAGTTCTGCATTCATTGCGCGTTTAATCATACGAATAGCAAGGGGACTTCTTTTCATAATTGTTTGACACCAACTAACAACTGTATCTTCCAATTCAGCTAGTGGAACAACTTTATTAACCATGCCCATTTTTTCTGCTTCTTCAGCAGTATATTGCTCGCACAAAAACCAAATTTCACGGGCTTTTTTCTGTCCAACGTGACGTGCTAAATAGGATGAGCCAAAACCACCGTCAAAACTACCGACTTTAGGTCCTGTTTGCCCAAAGCGAGCATTATCTGAAGCAATTGTTAAATCACACACAACATGTAATACATGTCCGCCGCCAATTGCGTAACCATTTACCATTGCAATAACAGGTTTTGGCAATGAACGAATTGCTTTATGTAAATCTAAAATATTTAGTCTTGGAACGCCATTTTCTGAAATATAGCCTCCAATTCCTTTAACATTTTGATCACCGCCAGAACAAAAAGCTTTGTCTCCCTCACCTGTAAAAACGACAACATTTATATCGGGACGTTCACGACAGGTATTGATAGCATCCAACATTTCAAAATTTGTTTCTGGTCGAAAAGCATTGTAAACATGAGGGCGATTGATTGTTATTTTTGCTATTCCTTCAAAGAATTCAAATTTTATATCTTCATAGGATTTAATATTTTGCCAATTTCGATTATTCATGGATAATAATTTCTACAAAAATAAGTACAAAGAAGTGAAGTCGATGCAACTATAACACGAAATTAAGTCAAGAGTTCGTTATTGCCGACTTAATTTTCCTTCTTTCCAATCTTTAATAAGTTTTGCCCAAGAATAGGGGTTTAATAAATTATTAACTGGTAATTGCCCATTTGTATACAATTGAGTAGCTCGTTGATTAGCTACATTTCCAAATGCCAATGAGGCATCTGCATCTAAACGGGCAGCAACAAAGGCCAAAGATTCTCCGGATAGTTCTTTTTGAGCACGACGAATGGCGTCATCATACGGCCGCATATTAACAAAATAATTTTCAAACTCATCTTTCGATGGCCAGGGGTAAACAGTTACCTCAGGTAGGTTTAATGTATCTTTTTGAAGCATGTGAATTATACTGTATCTATTTTCTGTAAGTGAATCTGGAACGACGAATACGGATGTTTTATATGCAAAATTTGAAAAATAAATAGTGTCGCCAGGAAAGGAAACCATCGTAAAAAATCCATAATAGTCAGCAATAACACCTTTTCGAATTGATTTATTAAAAACAGTAACATACGACATTGGATTTAAATCTTCTTCAGAAACAACAACTCCCGATAATTGAAGCATTTTACTCGTGTCTATATCAAATCTTTGCGCAATAAAAGAAAATGAATTTAACAGAAGAAAAAGAAATAAAAGTTTTTTCATGCTTTATAAAACTACCACAAGGTTACTAAATTAATTCAAGAGGTTTTTGAAATAACGAATAATTAACATTTTTATGCGTTTCTATTCACCTATTTATAGGAATTTATGCTTATTTTTGCATGAATTTATTATTATGAGTTCTACACATCAATCGGATTTAAAATTAATTACAGAAGGCCTAACATATGATGATGTTTTGCTTTTACCTGCATATTCTGAAGTTCTACCGCGTGATGTTCAATTAAAAAGCAAATTCTCTCGAAATATTGATGTTAATACACCAATTTGTTCCTCAGCAATGGATACCGTTACAGAATTTGAGTTGGCAATTGCAATTGCTCAACAAGGAGGAATTGGTGTAATTCACAAAAACATGACTATTGAGTCACAAGCTCAAAATGTTCGAAAAGTAAAACGCTCTGAAAGCGGAATGATTTTAGATCCAATAACAATTTCTGAAAAAGCAATTGTAAACGATGCTTTATCCTTGATGCTAGAGCATGGAATTGGAGGAATTTTAGTTGTCGATTCAAAGCGCATTCTTAAAGGAATAGTTACAAATCGAGATTTAAGATTTGAAAAGAATTTAGAACGCCCAATTTCTGAAGTTATGACTTCCGAAAATCTTATTACAACATCTGCAGGAACAACTTCAGCAAGTGCTGAGGAAATCCTTCAAGCATCAAGAATTGAAAAATTACCTGTCGTTGATTCCAACAATCGATTAATCGGTTTAATAACCTACCGCGATATTATCAAAGTTAAAGAACATCCACTTTCATGCAAGGATTCCCTTGGGAGATTAAGAGTTGCAGCAGCAGTTGGTGTTACATCAGATACTCTTGATCGCGTTAAAGCATTAGTAGAAGCGGGTGTTGACGCTGTAGTAATAGATACAGCTCACGGTCATACAAAAGGAGTTGCCGAAAAATTAAAAGAAGTCAAAGCGCTTTATCCTAAATTAGATGTTGTAGTAGGAAACATTGCTACTGCAGAAGCTGCTAAATTTTTAGTAGCAGCCGGAGCAGATGCCGTTAAAGTGGGTATTGGTCCTGGTTCAATTTGTACAACACGAGTTATTGCAGGTGTTGGTGTTCCACAATTAACTGCAATAAATGACGTAGCAAAAGCAATTGAAGGATCTGGTGTACCAGTTATAGCAGATGGAGGTGTTCGTTACACTGGAGATGTTGTAAAAGCAATTGCAGCAGGAGCAGATTCTGTCATGCTAGGTTCTATGTTTGCAGGAGTAACAGAATCTCCGGGAGAAACAATTATTTTTGAAGGTAGAAAATTCAAAGCATACAGGGGCATGGGTTCTATTGAAGCGATGCAAAAAGGCTCTAAAGATCGTTATTTTCAGGATGCAGAGGACGATGTAAAAAAATTAGTGCCTGAAGGAATTTCTGGACGCGTTCCATTTAAGGGGAATTTAGAAGAAGTTATGTTTCAAATTATTGGAGGTCTCAGGGCAGGAATGGGTTATTGCGGAGCAGCGACAATTGAAAGATTACACAGTGCACAATTTATGCGCATTACTTCTGCTGGAGTCAAAGAATCACACCCTCACGATGTAACAATTACTCGTGAAGCACCAAATTATAGTATCAAATAAAAACAACAAATAAAATTAACCAAGTAATGAAAAAAGTATTTTTTAGTCTCTTTATTTTATCAATTTCACAGTTTGGATTTAGTCAAAAAGACCCAGTTGTAATGGATATAAATGGTGAAAAAGTAACAAAGAGTGAATTTCTACAGATTTACCTCAAGAATAACAATGATACTAAATATGATAAAACATCTTTGGATGATTATTTAGAATTATTTAAAAAATTTAAATTAAAAGTCGCAGAAGCAGAAGCACTAGGTTATGATACAATTCCAAAATTAAATAAAGAATTAGAGGGATACAGAAAGCAATTAGCAAATCCCTATTTAATTGACTCAGCCTCTAATAATTCTCTTGTTTTAGAGGCATATGAGCGCTTCAAAACTGAAGTTCGTGCATCTCATATACTTTTGCGTGTTGACCCTAATGCACTTCCAAAAGATACTTTGGATGCTTATAACAGAATAGTGGCTCTTAAAAAGCGCATTGAAAAAGGTGAGGATTTTTCATCAGTGGCGAAAATGAAAAATGGATCAGAAGACCCGTCAGCAATAAATAATGGTGGAGATTTAGGCTATTTCACAGCCTTTCAAATGGTTTATAGTTTTGAAGAGATGGCTTATACCACACCAATAGGAATGATTTCTGAGCCATTCAGAACACGATTTGGTTACCATATTTTAAAAGTAACAGACAAGCGGCCTTCGAGAGGTACAATAAAAGTTGCACATATTATGATTGCCGCTGGAAAAGATATCGCAAAAGAAACGAGTGAAGCAGCTGAGAAAAAGATCAATGAATTGTATGAAAAATTACAAAAAGGTGAAAAGTGGGAGGATTTGGTAACTCTTCATTCAGATGACGCTAATTCAGTAAAGAAATCTGGAGAATTACCTGCATTTGGTTCAGGAACAACGCAAAGAATGGTCCCTGCTTTTGAAGAAGCAGCATTTTTATTGAAAAAAGATGGTGATTATAGTAGGCCCGTCAAAACTGATTATGGCTTCCATATAATCAAGCGCCTTGAACTTAAAGATGTTCAATCTTTTGAAACAGTTAAAAAGGAATTGCAAGCTAAAGTAAACAAAGATGAGCGATCAAAGAAAACGCAAGATTCTTTTGTTTTGAAATTAAAGAAATCATACAATTATACATTTAGTGGCAACAATAACTTAAAATGGTTTATTCAAAACATTGACTCTACCTATTATTTAGGAAAATGGAATACAGAAAAGTTGAAAACAAACAAGGTGCTTTTTAAACTAGGGGGTAAAACTTTTAAGCAAAAAGATTTTGCGAATTACCTTAAGCAAAATTACAGAGGAGTAAGAAGAGAGGAAGCTACTAAACTAATTGATAATCAATATAAAAATTATGAAAAAGCAGCAATATTAGAGTTTGAAGAATCTAAGTTGTCGGATAAATATCCTGAGTACAAGGCATTGGTTAAAGAATACCATGATGGGATAATTCTTTATGAAATCATGTCAGATAAAGTATGGAATAAAGCTGTTAAAGACACTTCTGGTTTAAAGAAATTTTTTGAGCAAAATCGTTCAAAATATACTTGGTCTGATCGTATTGATGCTACTGTATACGAATGTTTGAACAAACAAATTGCAGAAACAGTTTTTAATATGATAAAAAATGATACAATTAATTCAAAACATGTACTAGACATTATAAACAAAGAGAGTGAGTTAAATCTTAAAGTAAAGATGAATAAGTTTGAAACAAATCAAGTATCCTATTTAAAAAATCGTTCTTTTAACTTGGGTGTAAATCCTTTATTTGAATTTGAAGGTAAATATTATGCCATCAAAGTTAGTGATATCATAAAGCCAATGAATAAAGAATTTTCTGAAGCAAAAGGAACTGTAACATCTGATTATCAAAATTTTCTAGAAAAATCTTGGATGGAAGAATTAATAAAAAAATATCCTATTAAAATTTATTCAGAGGTGCTTTACAAAATTGGAGAAAATTAAAATATGAAAGGCATTTCGATTTTCTTTCTATTTAGCTCAAGTATTTTATTTTCGCAAGAAACAGGAATAGTCGTTGATAAAATAGTTGCTCAAATTGGAAATCAAATTATTTTGATGTCTGATGTTGAGTCGCAAAAGCAACAAGCTATCCAATCTGGCTTAGACCCATTAAAAATTAATGCTTGTGAGATTTTAGAGCAGTTAATGGCTAATGAACTTCTTTTGGATCAAGCGCTTTTAGATAGTATTTCTGTTTCTGATGAGCAAGTAGATGCTGAAATGGAGAATCGCTTGCGTTTATTGGAGGAGAAATTTGGAAGTAGAGAAAAACTAGAAACTTTTTATGGCGAAACAACAAGTAAAATCAAAGATAAATTCCGCATTCAAATTCGAAATAAAATCCTAACTCAAGAAATGGAACGAAAACTCGTTCAAAATATTAGTATAACTCCAAAAGATGTAAGTACTTTTTTTAAATCTATACCGAAAGACAGTATTCCATTTATTAATATGAAATTAAGTTTTCAGCAAATAGTTTATTATCCTAAAATTACTAAGGATGATAAAAAACGTGCCTACGATATTTTGTCAGAGGTTCGAACTGCAATTATTGACAATGGTAAAAGTTTTGAGACCCAAGCGAGAATTTATTCAGATGATCCAGGAAGCGCTTCAAAAGGCGGAAAAATTGAGGCGAGTGCTGGTATGATGGTGCCACAATTTGAATCTACGGTATTTCAACTAAAGGTTGGTGAAATAAGTGAAATTATTGAATCACCTTATGGTTATCATATAATAAAATTAATTTCTAGAAAAGGACAAGACTACACCTGCTTGCATATTTTAAAAATTCCTGAATATAGTCCAGAAGCTATTGATGATGCGTCAAATAGAATGGATACGTGTCACCAACTTTTAAAAGAAAATAAGATTACTTGGAATGATGCTGTTCTTCGTTTTTCAAACGATGAATCCACAAAACAAAATCAGGGAATTATTACAAATCCAATAACAGGAGATCAAACTTGGGATATGGAAGATTTAAATCAAGTAGACCAACAAATTTATGTTTTAACTGAAATGATGGAGAAAGGAGATTACACTAAACCAAATCTCTATATAGATATTTACGAACGAAAACAAGGATTTAGAATCGTTCGTTTATCAGAACGATATCCACCTCATATTGCTAATTTACAAGATGATTACTCACTAATTAAAAGAGCCACAGAAAATGATAAAAAGCAAAAAATAATTCAAAATTGGATTAAATCAAAAATTGGAAATGCATACATCCGAATTGATGATGAGTATAAAAATTGTAATTTTTCAAATAATTGGATTTTAAAATAGTAAATATGTCAGATAAAGCAGCAGTGGATCAACTTGTTCTTCATTACAAAGAATTAAAAGAAGAAATTCATAAAGTGATAATAGGTCAAGATGAAGTTGTTGATCAAGTTTTAATTTCTATTTTTTCTCGAGCCCATTGTTTATTAGTTGGAGTTCCTGGCTTAGCAAAAACGTTGTTGGTAAATACAATTGCTGAAACTTTAGGTTTGTCATTTAATCGTATTCAATTTACTCCAGATTTAATGCCCTCAGATATTGTTGGATCGGAAATTTTAGATGAATCTAAGCAGTTTAAATTTATAAAAGGGCCGTTGTTTTCAAATGTAATTCTTGCTGATGAAATAAATCGTACTCCACCAAAAACACAGTCTGCTTTGTTAGAGGCAATGCAAGAAAGAAGGGTTACAACTGCTGGAAAAACATTTGATTTGCCAGCTCCATTTTTTGTCCTTGCTACACAAAATCCGATAGAACAGGAGGGGACCTATCCTCTTCCTGAAGCACAATTAGACCGTTTTATGTTTAATGTTTGGGTAGATTACCCATCTTACATTGAAGAATTGGCTATTGTTAAGTCAACTACTTCAGACAATAAAGTAACATTAAAAAAAGTACTTTCAGGAGAACAGATTATGGAGTATCAAGATTTAATCCGTAGAATTCCAGTTGCTGATAATGTTTTAGAATACGCTGTTCAATTAGCAGCAAAAACAAGAATAGGAAATCCAAATGCTCCTAAAATAACTAGTGATTTTATAACTTGGGGAGCAGGGCCAAGAGCATCACAATATTTAATTATTGGAGCAAAATGCCATGCTGCACTTCGTGGTCGTTATTCTCCAGATATTGATGATGTTAAAACAGTTGCTAAAGCAATTTTACGCCATCGATTGGTTCGAAATTATAGGGCAGAAGCTGAAGGATATTCTATGGATCAGATTATTGAAGAATTACTATAAGCTATTCTCAAATTATTTTTTCAACAAAATCTGTATTTGTTGAAAACTCAACTCTTAGAATTTTTTCTATCTACACATTCTTCGTAATTTTATTAAAAATTGAAGCGAATGTTTGACGACGAGGACGATGATTTTTTAGAAAATAAGTTAAACGAAGACCTCGAACAATTTGAGTCGCACCTTAAAGGCAATATAATTGGTTTTCTAGATAGCGATAGGTTAGAAGCCGTTATAGATCATTATCTAGTTAATAGCCAATATTCTAAAGCGCTTTCTGCAGCTGAATTAGGTGTTTATCATTTTCAATACAACTCTATTTTTCATTTGCGAAAAGCCCAAGCAATGGCTGGAATGGGCTTGTTAAAGGATGCGATTGAATTACTAAACATCATAGAAAAAGCAAATGATTCTAATACAGAAATATTCTTAACAAAAGCAGCATTATTCAGTCAGTTAAGGGATCCCAAAAATGCAATAAAATATTATAGATTAGCAATGGAAATTTGTGATCCTGAGGACAGAGATGAGATTTACATGGACATTGCTATTGAATATCAAAATATGTCTCAATTTAAAGAGGCAATTGAAATTCTTATTGAAGCTATAAAAATTAACAGTCAAAATGAAGGCGCCTTGTATGAGATTGCATACTGCTATGACCAATTGGGTGATTACACAACTGCTATTAAATGTTATTCTGATTTTATAGATGAAAATCCATATTCATTTACAGCTTGGTACAACCTTGGAAATGCCTATTATAAATTAGAGAATTTTGAAAAAGCAATTTGGGCATTTGAATATTCAATTTTAATTAATTCTGAATTTGGTCCAGCATATTTTAATATTGCTAATGCGTACTTATCTGAAGAAAAATACCACAAAGCAATTGAGTTCTTCCACGAATCATTGAAATTAGATGGAGATGACGCTTCAACACTTTGTTATTTGGGTGAGGCACATGAACAGTTGAATGAGTTAGATCTCGCAAAACATTTTTATAGAAGAAGTATTGAACTTGCACCCTTGCATTCAGAAGCTTGGTTGGGTTTAGGAATTATCGAGGATCTACTCGGAAATACAAAAGAAGGCATAGTGATGATTCACAAAGCATTGGAATATGACCAGGATAATGCGGGAATTCACCATGTTTTAGCAGGGGCTTATGAAAAGTTAGAAGAATTTGATTTGGTAAATCACCATTATGAAACATCTTTATTAATGGACGAAACTGATGAGGAATGTCTATCAGATTACATTGAATATCTAACAGAGAACTCTCCAATCGAAGCCCTAAAAGTACTTCAAGAATTTATGTGTAAACATAAATCTAATCCTATTGCATCAGTTCTTGAGGTAAATTTATATTGGATTTTAGGAGAAAAGGAACAGGCTATCATTTTATTTACTGCTTGTTTGAATGAGGATAGTGTTAAAGCAAAAACAATCTTTGAAATAAATCCAGAATTATTGGATGATCAAGATTTTTTGAATCTTTCAGCTGATTAGAGACAAGCAAATTTATTTTCATGCAAGATTTTTCACTTTATAAAAAGTCAAAAGATTTAATAGGTCATTCTGCAGCAATTTATTCTCTAGATTTTGATGGAATTTATCTGTATTCTGCAGCAGGTGATCGATTTGTTACTCGTTGGGATTTAAAAACTGGGGCACAAGATAAATTTGCTATTCAATTTAAAAATACACCATTCTGTATCGCTTTATTTTCTCAAAATACACATTTAGCAGTTGGCTTGGAAAATGGAGATATGCATTTCTTTAATCTTGCTGAAAGAAAAGAAGTTAAATTTTTTAAGCAACATAAAACAGGTATTTTTTCAATTCTTGAAAATCCTCTTAAAAATCAACTTTATACATCAGATGCAGATGGAAATGTGGCAGTTTGGAATACTATAAGTTTTGAATTAGAACTCTTCTTGCCTTTTGCCTGTGGTAAAATTCGTAAAATGAGTTTAAATCATGAAAAATCACAGCTAATTCTCGCCTGTAATGATGGAATGATTCGTATTTTAGAAACGGAATTCTTTAATCTTTTACATTCTTTTGAAGCACATTCTGCTGCTGTTACGTCCTTTACCTTTTTTCCGGGTGATGATACAAAATGTCTTTCTGGAGGAAAGGATGCTTATTTAAAAGCATGGGATTTAAATGATTACTCCTGTTTTAATGCGATTCCAATACATAATTTTAGTGTCTATGATTTGCTTTTTATTTCTGATACTGAGTTTATTAGTTGTAGTAGAGATAAGACCATAAAAATATGGAATTCGGAAACTTTTTCTTTGACTCAAAAAATTGAAGCTAAAAATGGCGGTCATCTTCATTCCGTTAATAAACTAATAAAAATTGGAGCTAAATCTTTTGCAAGTTGTAGTGACGACAAACGAATAATGTTATTTGAAGCTTAGTCTCTTTTTTTTCGTAATTTTGACTCTAAAACTCTATCAATGCGTCGCTTTTTCCTTATTTATCTCTTGCTACTAATTTGCTTTTCTTTTAAAGCACAGTTCCAATTTAATTTTAATGATTCAATAGAAGTTTATAGGACAAATACTGCCTTAAAATATCCTTGGGCAGGTGGCTTAAATTATGCTCAATTTTCAGAAATTGATTATGATTACGATGGAGATATGGACTTACTGGTTTTTGACAGAAGTAATGATCAAATGCGAGTTTTTGAACAAAAAATAGAAGGTGGTGTCTCATTCTATGAACTTGATCCATTGGCTTATTTGGAATTTCCTGAGCAAATTCGTTACAGAGTGTTTTCAATTGATTACAATGGTGACGGTAAAAATGATTTATTTACTTATGGAATTGGAGGGATAAAAGTATTTAAAAATGTAGGAAGCCCTCAACAAGGATTGCAATGGGAATTGGCAAAAGATCTTTTGTACTCTGATAATTGGGGCGCAAATTTAAATTTGTATGTCAGTTCATCCGATATTCCAGCAATAGTTGATGTAGATTTAGATGGAGACATTGATATTTTAACCTTCCATATAAGTGGTGAATATTTGCAGTACCATCAGAATCAAAGTCAAGAGCTATATGGGCATTCTGATTCTCTCATTTTTAAATTAAAAAATGAATGCTGGGGTGGATTCAGAGAAGATGTGAATACAAATTTTTTAATTTTAAATGATAATACACTGCCTTGTACCACTGGTAATGTTCCAAATCCTGGCATAAAGCCAAATACTAGTAATATTGAAAAAGCGCATTCTGGGTCTACCGTTTTGGCGCTAGATTATGATGGTTCTGGAGTACAAGATTTAATTATTGGTGATGTTGCCTACTCAAACATGAATTTATTAATTAATGGAGGTACTGCACCGAATACAAACTCACTTATGATTTCAGTAGACCCTGCATTTCCATCTAATTCAACGCCAATTGCAATTAATTTATTTCCGGCAGCATATTTTGTTGATGTTGATTTTGATGGTAAAAAAGATTTATTGGTTGCTCCAAATGCAAAAAATGTATCTGAAAATGAAAAGAGTATCTGGAAATATAAAAATACTGGTACACAAAGTAGTGCAAATTTTGTTTTTGAGACAAAAGCCTTCTTACAGCAAGATATGATTGAACATGGAACTGCTTCTGTCCCTTTTTTAGTAGATATCGACAATGATGGATTAAAAGATTTATTTGTTTCTAATTTTTATGCCTATAAACCCACATTAAACAAAGAAAGTCGGATCGCCTACTACAAAAATATCGGAACGTCTATTGATCCTAAATTTACATTGATAGACAGTGATTTTTTAAACCTTTCAACTTTAAATTATGGTTTTAAAATAAGTCCTAGTTTTGGTGATTTAGACAATGATGGAAAAATTGATATTTTTCTTGGTTTAGAAAATGGAACATTGGTTTTTTATAAAAATAACTCAAGTTCGAGCTCTCTCATTTTTGCTCCACCAGTTTTAAATTATACTGATAATATAGGTGCTGTAATTTCTGTAGGTCAATATGCAGCGCCACAAATTTTTGATTTAGATAATGATGGAAAACTAGATTTAATTGTAGGAAAAAAAACAGGAGAACTAATGTATTATAAGAATATTGGTTCTTTATCAACTCCACAATTTGAATTAACAAATCCTATGTTAGGAAACATTGATGTTTCAACCTTAACACCAGATGGTTATCCGACGCCACATTTTTTTAGAGTTCAAGACACAACGTATTTGTTGCTTGGTGCTTCAGATGGATTTATTCGTTTTTATGATGCGATTGATAACGCTCTTTCTATCGGAAATTCTTTTAATCTTCGAGATGCTGACTTTCTTTCTTTATCAAAAGCAATCGGAGGATACAGTTCTTGTGCAGTTGCTGATCTTGATGGTGACAATAAGCTAAACTTAATTGTTGGTCAAGATTTAGGTGGCTTATTTCATTTAGAACACGATGAAAATAGTAATCTTGGAATTCATACTGAAATTATTCCTACTCAAAATATCGAATGTTTTCCTGTTCCAGCGACTAAAAGTCTAACAATTCGACTTGATTTAATGGGAGATAAATTGTTTATTTACAATGTTATAGGACAAAAGATTGATGAATTAATTCTAAATCAAGGAACAAATGAACTTGATCTTCAGAATTATTCTGATGGAATCTATTTCTTCCAATTTATAAATACTGGAATTACACGAAAAATAAGTGTGAAAGCAGATTAAAGAACAAATAGTTCTAATATTTGAATTCCGTTTAGCTCTCCTCTTAAATGATCACCAATCGCAACTGGACCAACTCCTGAAGGAGTTCCTGTAAATATTAAATCACCTGTTTTTAGTGTTACAAATCCTGAAACATAAGCAATTATTTGATTTATATTAAATATCATATCGCTGCTTTTACCATGTTGAACAAGCCTATCGTTTTGATAAAAATTAAAGCTTGTAGAATCAAAATTAATGGTACTTAAATCAATCCATTTTGAAGAAATAGGCGCACTATTATCAAAGGACTTTGCCATTTCCCAAGGCAAACCCTCTGTTTTACATTTTGTTTGTAAATCACGAGCTGTAAAGTCAATACCTAAAGTGATTTTTGAATAATATTTGTGAGCAAATTCTTCTCTGATATTTTTCCCTGCTTTATCAATCTTTACTACAATTTCACATTCAAAATGTAGGTCTTTCGTAAAATTAGGATAGTAAAATTTAGAGTCTGTTAAAAGCGCAACATCAGGTTTCATAAAAAATAGTGGAGATGTAGGAAGTAGATTGTTTAATTCCTTTGCATGTTCAGCATAGTTTCTCCCGATACAAATTATTTTCATTTTGTATTGAATTTGGACTTAAGATCATCCAATTTAGATTCCATTGATGTATTTTCTTTTGGAGTATTTGCTTGTTTTATGCGCTCCATTTCTTTTCGAAGGCATAGTTTTGTGTAACGCGGAAAATCAGCTTCTAGCAGCCATCCATAATAACCAGGTTCAGATTTCATAACACTCTCTATTGTTTTTTCCTTGTGTTTCCCAAAATTATAAATCGCCTCACCTTTTTCATTAATCGCTAATCGACCGGCAAAATCTAAGGATTTAAAATTCCCTGCTCTTGAAAAATCAGCTAAATAGGAAACATCATTCTTTAAATCCGGATAGTGTGCTATTTGAGCTAAAAAAACATCGAGTGTAGCCCTTGTGTCGTATAAAGCATCATGAGCATTCTCAATTGATTTCTGGCAATAAAACTGATAAGCTGCAGCAAGTGTTCGTTGTTCTTTTTTATGAAAGATATTTTGAACATCCACAAAATTTCGTTGAGATAAGTCAATTTCAAAATCAGCACGAAGAAATTCTTCCGCCAATAAAGGAATATCATATTTATTTGAGTTGTATCCTGCCAAATCGGAATCTCCAATAAAATCTGCAATTTTTTGAGCTATTTGCTTAAATGTTGGAGCATTTGCTACTTTTTCATTGCTAATACCATGAATTGCAATGATTTCGTCTGCAATTATAATTTCTGGATTAATCAGTTCATTTAATTCTTCTTGTTCACCGTCAACCGTCAATTTAAT
>JBIKOE010000069.1:0-7020 GCA_044358215.1 Crocinitomicaceae bacterium | reverse complement strand
AAAATGGCAACAAGAATCAGATTGCAAAGACACGGTAAAAAAGGAAAACCGTTTTTTCACTTAGTAGCAGCAGATAGTCGTGCGAAAAGAGATGGTAAATTCATTGAAAAATTAGGAACATATAATCCAACTGCTAATCCAGCTGTGATTGATATTAATTTTGAAAGAACATTGACTTGGGTTCAAACCGGAGCAGAAATGTCCGATACAGCTCGCGCAATTCTTTCTTATAAAGGTGTGCTTTATAAAAGTCACCTAATCAATGGTGTTAAAAAAGGTGCTTTAACAATGGAACAAGTTGAAGAACGTTTTACACTTTGGGTAAATGAAAAAGAATCTAAAATAATAAATAAAATTGATGGCTTAGCTGCAAAAGCAATTGCAAGTAAAAATGCAAAAATGAAGTCAGAAGCTGATGCAAATATTGCTAAAGCAGCTCAAATTGTACTTAAAAATACTGTTGTTGAAGAAGTTGCTACTGAGGAAACTCCAACTGAAGAATCAGTAACTGAAGAAGTTGCATCAGAGGAAACTCCAGCAGAAGAAACGGTAACTGAAGAGGTTGTTGCAGAGGAAACTCCAGCAGAAGAAACAGTAACTGAAGAAGTTGTTGCAGAGGAAACTCCAGCAGAAGAAACAGTAACTGAAGAAGTTGTTGCAGAGGAAACTCCAGCAGAAGAAACAGTAACTGAAGAGGTTGTTGCAGAGAAAACTCCAGCAGAGGAAACAGTAACTGAAGAGGTTGTTGCAGAGAAAACTCCAGCAGAGGAAACACCAGCTGAAGAAAAATCAGCAGATACAGCTGAATAAGCTTAGATGACTATAAAAGATTGTTTTTACTTAGGTAAAATAGCGAAACTTCACGGATTTAAAGGTGAAGTTTCCTTGTTTTTGGACGTTACTAATCCGAGTGATTACAAAGACTTAGAATCAGTTTATATTGATGTTGACGGTGTGCTAACTCCATTTTTTATTGAGTCTGTAAAACTCAAAAATAAAAATTTTATCGCTGTAAAATTTCAAGGAGTTAATGATGAAAGCTCAGCGCAGCGCTTACTCAAAAAATTACTCTACTTACCTGAAGAAATTCTTCCTGATTTAAAAGGCACTCAGTTTTACGATCACGAAATTATTGGGTTCAAAGTGTTAGATGATGTGCATGGTGATATCGGAGAAGTAGAAAATGTAATTGATCTTGCTGCAAATCCATTATTACAAACTATTTGTAAAGGAAAGGAAGTGCTAGTTCCAATTTTTGATGGCTTGGTACAAAAAATAGACCGTAAAAACAAGATACTTTACATCAAAGCGCCTGAAGGCCTAATCGATTTGTACTTATCTGATAGTATTTAAAAGTCCCAAGGAAAGCTTCATTCGAATAATACGCTTTGCAGCTGCATCTACTTTCGCTCTAAACACTTTATCTGTTTTATAACTCGCAAGTAATTCTGAGTGAGTTTTCTTTGCATCTAAAGGCATTAAAACAATGTCACATCCTGCTGAAATTGCTTTTTTCGCTGCATTTGGCACATTTACAACTCCTCCCATATTCATTGCGTCTGTTACAATTAAACCTTTAAAACCAAGGCTATCACGCAACAATCCTTTTACAATTGTTTCAGAACAAGTTGAGGGTAATCCCTTTGTATCAAATTGACTGTTATTTTTAACTGCAATGTGTGCAATCATAATTGATAAAACCCCGTTTTTTATAAGAAGGGGATAATTTTGCAACTCTTTTAGTGGCCCATCAATTACTTGAAGTTCTTTGTGTGTATCACCAGAAACTAAACCATGCCCGGGAAAATGCTTCGCTGTTGCAAGGATATTATTTCGCTGTGTTTCTTGAATAAAAGCATTTGACCATGGAATAATATTTTCGGGCTTAGCGCCAAAACTTCTAAAACCAACAGTCTGATTTGCCGACATATCGACTACTGGAGAAAAATTGTAATTAATTCCAATAGCATTTAAGTCTTTGGAAATAGTTGCGGCTACACTGTTTACTTCTTCTATAGAAATTAATTCATTTGCTTTTTTAACCGGCGCAGAACCAATTATTTTACGGTTTACCAAACTTGGCTCAGCATCTGCACTATATAAAAAAGATAAATTACCTCTTTTCTTATTATTAGATTCAAATTCCTTAATCCACGATGTGAATTCTTCTTTGGTTCCATTTAACATCAGAACACCACCAATTACTCTATCTTTTATGTGCTGATCAATTGTTTCTTTTTTTTGTCCCAAACGACCAACTGCAGGCATTATTAATTGTGCCACAATAGCTGTATCATCCATACTTTCAAAAATTCGATTCACCTCTTTATCTAAATCATTGTTGTCTTCTAGGTAATTTGACAATTGAAAATTATAGCTAGTTGATTGCTTATTAACTAAAGAGAGTCTTTCTGTTTTTTTTGCTTCTTGAGCACAACCCTGAAAAATTAGGCCAATAAGAATAGTAAATATTACAAAATGTTTCATTATTATTTTTTTATAAAATTAAGCCATTAATTATTTCTTGTTTTTTAAATTTACTTAAATTACAAACAAATTAAATGTCAATAACTTAGAAATCAAACTTTTTTTTTTAAAAAGCAACCTTTTTAATAGTTAGTTCGTCTTTGATTTGTAACTAAAAAATTTATACTATGAAAACAATTATACCACTATTACTTTGTGTTTTATCCTTTAACGCATTTAGTCAACTTCCAACAATAACGATTGCATCTACATCAACTTATTCTGGATGCGATTCAACAATTGATGGATCTATTTCTATTGGGACTATTAATTCAAGTAACACCTCTGAAATAGACATGGTACTATCACCATCCCCAAATCAAACAACATCGACAAGTATTGTTCTTTTTATTTCTTGGGGAGATGGAAGCTCATCAACTCATCAGGGCAGCACAAATTTGGGAGGTATTGCTTTACCTATTATGACTATAAACCCAGCAATACAACATACTTATAGTACTTACGGGACTTATTTAGTTACAATCCAATACTCAATCAATAATGCTTCTCAAGGAACATTATCATACTACTATAATTATAATTGCGGAGGGCCAAATACTTCAAGTTTTAGTGCTTTTGCAAATGTTGATTGTGATCAAGATGGACTAATCGATTATGAACTATTTGATAGCATTCCAATAAATATTACCAATGCAAACGGTATAAGTTATTCTAGCGTAATTAATAATGGCAGCGCAGCAGTTGATTTACCAATTGCTGGAACAGTAAGTCAATATACAGTTACAATTGATAGTACTTGGTTGCAAAATAATAATTATGAAGTAACAGGTTCGCCAAGCATCATCAACTATACACCAAATGGTTGGAATTCTATTCAATTTAATTTGATCTGTACTGGTGTTCAGAATTGTGAAACATCCATCGTTCAGAGTTTTAACGCTGCTGAAGGAGCCTTAATGTATTCATCTTCAAATCCATCCCAAATTAATGCTTTTGCTTGGTCAATTTCAAGATTTGATGCTTTTGGCAATCAAATTGGCACAGAGTCTATATCTACTCAAGCAAATGCATATATCATCATTGATTCTGCAACAAGTTATGTAACTGCATGCTTAATTGCCTCTTTTAACAGTGGATGTATTGATTCTATTTGTGAAACTTTTAATTTTGATAATTGTATCAGTGGAACAGTGTATTGTGATTTAAATGGCAACAATATTCTTGATAGTACTGAAACTGTGATTTTTAATGCCGCAATTCAAATTCAAACAGCAAATGGCATTCAAACAGTTTATACAAATAATAATGGTTACTATTCATTAACTTATTCTTCAACTTCACCAATTATTTTAAATCTAAATCCAAATTGGCTTACTGCTTTAGGTTACAGTTCAAATTTAGGTGCAATGACACTCTTAAGTCAAAATTGTGATGCAAATCAAACTTTTAATATTGGAATCAATTGTGGAAATGGAAATACACAACAAACATATTGTTACGGAGGAATCGTATTTTGTGATGCAAACGGAAATGGACAATTTGATAACAACGAATTGCCTTTAAGTAATGCTCCAATCGTCCTTTATGGCTCAACATCTGCAGTTGGATCTGGAATAAACCTTACTGTTTATTCAGACTCTAGTGGATATTTCACCTATTGCGGACCAATATCTGGAGGGCTTAATATGCCTCCTATAAGTTCTATCATAGCTTCTGTTTCTCCTCAGTGGTTGAGTGCAAACGGCTACAGTATGAATCAAACATACATGTTTTTGTATGGATCAACAACTATTCCAAATCCAGTTATGTTTCCTGTAAACTGTGGTGGCACTACAAGTACTTGTGCTGACTTATGGACAACAGTTACACCTTGGATCGGATATTATCAAGGAACTGTTGCAACTGTAAAATTAAATTGGGGAAATTACGGACCAGGAAGTCCAGGATCGTATACATTGACATTAACGTATCCAGCTGGTGTAACAGTCAATACTTCAAGTATTCAAAATTCAAGCTACACGATAGCAGGAAATACTATAACATGGACGCTAAATTCTGCACTATCATCTTTTAACAATTATGATAATATTACTTTCAATGTGCCAAGTGGTTTAACATCCCAAACACCTCATTACTATACTTCAACAATTACACCAACAGGAAATCTAACTGACTGTTCGAGTTTAAATAACGCAGGGTCTTTACTTCAATTGCTTGGTAATAGTTATGATCCAAATGATAAACTTGTTGCTCGTCCAAATGAAACGCAGCAGATGTTTTTTAATGATGTGTCTTATTTAGATATTGATGCGATAGAGAAATTGACCTATACAGTTCGTTTCCAAAATACTGGAACTGCACCTGCTCAAAATATCTATATTATTGACACACTAAGTTCAAACCTAAATTGGAGTAGCTTTAGTTTGATTGAATCTTCTCATCCAATGCAAGTAGTTAATTTAGGAAATGGTGTTCTTCGTTTTGAATTTTCTCAAATTTGGTTAGCCGATTCTACAACAAATGAAGAAGAAAGCCATGGACATTTAGTTTATAGCATATCGGAAAATGCTAGTGTTTTAGGTCAAGCGGGTATAGAAATTGAAAATACCGCTTATATCTACTTTGATTGGAATGATCCAATTGTTACAAATACTACATATAATGTGAATCAATTAATAGGTGGTGTTGAAGAAAGTAACAAAACAGCTTTCAAGATTTTCCCTAATCCAGCTAGCTCAGAATTAAATCTTTTGAGTGAAGGTGCTTTTAGCTATCAAATTTCAGATATGTCAGGTAGAATTTTACTTCAAGGAGAAGTTAACGAATCTGATAAAATAAGAATAGCTGATCTTAATGCAGGTGTTTACAACATCACATGCATAACTGAAAATAAAGTACAAACACTGCGATTTATGAAACAGTAAATAGTAGTTTGAAACTAAATAAGAGCGACTTCGGTCGCTTTTTTTGTAAAAAATAATTAAGCGCCTTTTTTCTTTGTTTGGGCATATCCTTCCTTTACTAATAAGTCAAAGACTTTGTCCCTAAAAGAACCCTGAATCAATATCTCATTATCTTTAACAGTACCTCCTACTCCAAATTTTCCTTTTAGAAACTTCCCTAAATCTATTAAATCAGATTCTAGACCGATAAATCCCTCTACAAGCGTCACTTCCTTTCCTCCTCGTTGCTTGCGATCAATTGAAACGTATAATTTTTGTTGATTCGGAGCAAGTGTTTCTGCACTACTTTCTTCCGCTGACTGATATTCAAAATTTGGATTTGTAGAATAGACAACATTCACAAAATTTTTATTTTTCTTCGCCATAAAAGTAAATTAAAGTGTAAAAATAGAATTTGTATCGGAAAATAAATTTCATAAAAAAAGATATGGATTGTATTTTACTAATAAAAATAATACAATTAAGACTTTAATGATCTTTAATTAACTAACTTACTAAATTAAATTATTTTAGTAGGTTAATACTACCACAAACTACTTTTCGTTCGTCTAAAATTGGATTTTTAAACGTAATCTTATATGAATAAATCCCTTCATGGCAATTTTTTAGAGCATATTTT
The DNA here is from genome assembly GCA_044358215.1 of Crocinitomicaceae bacterium. Lineage (GTDB taxonomy): Bacteria > Bacteroidota > Bacteroidia > Flavobacteriales_D > Crocinitomicaceae > UBA952. Next base: position 951 of record JBIKOE010000069.1, on the reverse strand, counting down.
CCATCCCAACCATAAGTAACATCATGTGTTTCAAATAGTATTTCACCCCAACGATTAAAAATCAGCATTTCATAATTATAAGGATCAAAACCTGAGGTAAAAACTGGCTTAAAAGTTTGATTATACCCATCGCCATCTGGGGTAAATGAATTTGGGATATAATATATTAGACCCTCAATAAATTCAATCGTAATTTGAGAAGAACCCAAACAGCCCTCACTTGATTCTGAAATCAGCGTGATTGTATGTCCATTTAAATTATCAGTATAAAGATGATCTGGATTTACTTCTGTCGAGTAACTTCCATCTCCAAAATCCCAACTATAACTTATTGCACCAATGCTAGAATTAGTAAAATAAATTGATTGTGGAGTTTCAGTAAAAGAGTTTAAAGATGGGGTAAAAGACGCTATTGGGTTGGGATTTATTGTAATATCCAAAATTGCGACAGAATCACAACCAGCTGCTGTTGAAGTATTATAGGTAAATATTCCAGTTTCATTATATTGATTCCCATTCCACAAAAATGGTAAGTCAGAAATACAGATAACTACAAAATTTGTACTACTTAGAATTGGTGCAATAAAAATACTCATTGTTTGTATTATAGCACATTCTCCTACTGTTGGTGTAAAGGTGTATGTCGTTATTGCTGTATTGTTAATAGCAGGCAACCAACTTCCAGAAATACCATTTGTGGAAGTTGTTGTAAGTGGAGGTATCGTAGCTCCCGAGCAGTATGGGCCAACTTGTGGAAAGGATGGAAGGATATTTGGTATAATCGTTAAATCTAAGGATTCTGTAACACAGTTTGCAGTTGTTCCTATATAAACTCCAGATGATGTATAAGTTGTTCCATTCCAAACATAAGAGTCACAAGCTGATGCAGTTGTTGTGTTTGTAGAACTTGCAGTGATTGTTAAGTCCAAAGACTCGGTAACACAGTTTGCA
>JBIKOE010000032.1:0-22792 GCA_044358215.1 Crocinitomicaceae bacterium | reverse complement strand
GAGAATACGGGTTCAGAAGCAGCAGGTACAATTCTTACGGTTACTGCTACTGCTTCAGCACCTGTAAATGGTGTTCAATCTGTTTCATTAGGTGTTTCGGGAACAGACATCACAGCAGGAGATTATACTTTAAGTAACTCAACTATTACCATACCTGCCGGACAAACAACTGGTTCGGTAACATTCACCGTTGTCAACGACAACGTGGTTGAGGCTGCCGAAACAGCAGTTTTAACTATCAGTAATCCTTCATCAGGAATTGCTTTAGGAACTACAACTACTCAAAACGTTGCTATTAGCGACTACGTATTTAAGCTTCAAATATTACATGCTTCCGATTTTGAAGCGTCAGTTGAAGCTGTTTTAGACGCGCCTCGTTTTGCAGCAATTGTTGATACTTTAGAAGAAACTTATCCCAACACTATTAGATTATCTTCAGGTGATAACTATATCCCAGGACCGTTTTTAAGTTCGGGCGGTGACCCGACTCTTGCTGCGGCATTCAAAACTGCTTACGAAAGTTACTATAATACTACCTTTACAAATCCTCCAATAAGTTTAGGTTCAAGTATCGGAAGAGCTGACATATCGATCATGAACTTTATCGGCATCGAAGCTTCAGCATTAGGAAATCACGAATTTGATTTGGGTACCAACGAAATACGAACTATGATTGGAGGTGCAGGTACATCCACAACAACTTGGTTTGGAGCGCAATTTCCATACCTTAGTTCAAATTTAAATTTCAGCGGTGACGGTAATTTATCACCAATCGCAACAACAAATCGTTTGTTATTAAACACAGCGTTTAAATCTAATCCTACTGAAACGACTGCCGCTATTGCAAGTAAATTAAAACTAGCTCCATCGACTATTATTATTAAAGGAGGTCAAAAAATTGGAATTGTAGGAGCGACTACGCAAGTTTTGGCAAGTATTTCATCACCTGGTGCAACTACAGTTGTTGGAGGTAATGAAAATGATATGAACATATTGGCTGGAATTGTCCAACCAGTTGTAAATTCTTTAATTGCTGATGGTTGTAATAAGATTATATTGCTTTCTCACTTACAACAAATTGCTTTTGAACAAGATCTTGCCACAAAACTATCTGGTGTAGATATTATTATCTCTGCTGGTTCTAATACATTATTAGCTGATTCTAATGATCGTTTGCGTTTAGGTGATGTAGCTGTTGGAACTTATCCATTCCTTGCTACAGATTTAACCGGAAAAATTGTACCATTGGTAAATACAGACGGTAACTATAAATACGTAGGAAGATTAGTAGTTGATTTTGACTCTGATGGAAATTTAATACCATCGTCTATTGACAACGCTATTTCTGGGGTTTACGCAACTGACCAACAAGGATTGACTGATGCTTGGGGCGCTAATGTAGCCAATGCTTTTGCAACAGGTACAAAAGGTTACCGAGTGCAATTACTGACCACAGCAATTGGAAATGTAATCACTACAAAAGATGGTAATCTTTTTGGTAAAACATCTGTATTCCTTGAAGGACGCAGAAACTTTGTACGTACAGAAGAAACAAATCTTGGAAATATTACGTCTGAAGCTAATTTATGGTTTGCTAAGTTTTATGATCCAACAACTGTTATCTCTATCAAAAATGGCGGTGGTATTCGTTCTGCCATTGGAAACGTTATTGCAGTTGGCAGCGATGTAACCTTAGTACCACCAATTGCAAATCCATCTGCGGGTAAACAATCTGGAGATATTTCCCAGTTAGATATTGAAAATTCATTGCGATTCAATAACACACTTTCATTGGTGACACTTACAGCAACTGGAATGAGATCTATACTAGAACGAGCTGTATCAGCAACAACAGCTACCGCTACACCTGGCCAATTTGCTCAAGTATCTGGTGTACGATACAGCTATGACTTCAGCCTTCCGGCTAATTCAAGAATTCTAAATGCCGTGATTACCGATAATAATGGAAATGTGATTGATACATTAGTTGTTAATGGCATCACAGTAGGGAACTTAACACGTACCTTTAGAGTAGTTACGTTAACCTTCCTTGTAGGTGGTGGCGACGGTTATCCATTTAATACATTAGGAACGAATAGGGTTGATTTGAATACAGTGCCAGAACAAGGTCCTGCTTTTGCAACGTTTACTACTGCAGGTTCTGAGCAGGATGCCTTTGCTGAGTATATGAAAAGTCAGTACAGTACAACTCCTTATGGTATAGATGAAACGCCATTGGTACAGGATTGCAGAATCCAAAGGATACCAGCACGAGCTGACAATGTACTGCCTCCTAACCCAGGTAGCAATGGTACATTGTCGATTTGTAATGGCTCAACCGTTTCAGAATCCCAACTGTTTGCTGCTCTTGGTGGCACACCGGCTACAGGCGGTACATGGAGTCCGACTCCTGCAGGTGTAGGTTTGTACACATATATGGTAACATCTCCATCATGTTCTGGATCTTCCTCTACAACGGTGATGGTAGTAAACGGAACACAAGCTGTTAATACAATCACTCAAACAGCAATGGGTTCATATACATGGGCAAATAATGGTCAAACATATACTGTATCAGGAACATATACAGGAGTTGTTGAAAATTGTATAGCACAAGTATTGAATCTTACAATTACACCATTATCTGCTAATCTTTCACTAGATGTTTTCTTGGATGGATATTATGTAATTAACTCAAACCCATCTTCAATGCGTCCTGCTAGATATAACAATCTTGTATCATCTGGATCCACAAATACAGGGTCCACTACTGATGTTGATGTTATCACAGTAGAATTAAGAAGTCCTTCAAACCTTGATGTTGTAGCATATAGTGTGTCACCTATTTTGCAAGCAAATGGAAGTGTGCAGTGTGTTTTCCCTGCAGCTGCTATAGGTACTTCATATTACGTTGTAGTTAACCATAGATCTTCATTACCATTATGGAGTGCAAATCCTATAACTATGTCAGGAGTAACAGCTCTTAGTTTTGCCAATAATATTGCAAATGCTTATACAGACGGTTCTATAGCCCCAATGAAAACATTAGTTTCAGGTTTATATGCATCAAGATTGGGAGAGTTGATAGAAGATGGGTATTTAGATGGTGTGGATTATGCGGCTTTCGAATCAGATGTGTATTCATCAGCATACGGTAGTTTATATTTACTAAATGGCGACTTAAATGGCGACTCTTATGTTGACGCTAGCGACTATGCTGTTTTTGATTTTAACTCACAGTTAGGTTCTTATGAGCAGCGTCCATATTAACATATTTTTGCTCACCGCGTAAGCGGTTGATTTTTTAAGAAATCATTATAATAAAAACCAGTACATGCGTACTGGTTTTTTTTGTGAGTTGATTCGGTTAATATCAACGGTTTTATCGAAAATAAAAAACGGAGATCCGATTAATTTTGACCAAATCTCCGCTCGAGTGACCCCGACAGGATTCTAACCTGTAACCGCTGGAGCCGAAATCCAGTGCGCTATACAGTTGCGCCACGGAGCCAAATAAAATTTAAAAATTACAAGTTTTACCCTTTAATTTGTGCAAAGATAAAGAAATTAAGATGATTTTTAAATCTTAAATTAGTAAGCCTCCCTCTTTTAAGGAACATGGGGAAACAATTATTTCCTTGACTTTCATCTTCCGAATAACCCATCGTGTTTTTATGGCTGCAAGAGGCGCCATTTTTTTTCTCATAGGAATAATAAAAGGATTTATATCTCTCTCTGCTCGTGTTGAGTAGATTATAGTATCTAATAATTCTAACATAAGAGTAAAATCTAAGGAATGAGTTTTGTATAACTTAGAAAATGGCTTTTTATAAATTAACTCATAAAATGTTTCGAAACTTCCAGAAGCTCCAATCAATAAATCACAACGCTTATTATTAAAAAATCCTTCAGAATTTTGTTCTAAATAATTTTCAACCACATTTATATCTGAATCAGTCATTGGATCATTGAAAGTAAAAAATTGAAAAATTCTAGAAATTCCGATATTTAAAGAAACTAAATCTTTAACACCGGATGCATTGGCTATTATAAATTCGGTGCTTCCTCCACCAATATCCATAATGACACTGTCTTTTGTAAATTTATGAGAATACTGAATTCCTTGGTAAATTAAATGCGCTTCCTCTCTCCCACTTATAACAGTTATTATTATTCCTGTAGAATCAAGAACTTGTTTTAGAAATTCACTTTGATTTTTAGCATCTCGAATTGCAGAAGTGCCATATGAATGAATAAGCTCAACTCCAAAATTATCACAGATTTTCTTAAAACCAGACAAACAAAGTACAGCACGAGCTATTGCCTGCTCAGAAATACGCTGTTCATTGATACCGCCAAGACCTAGCCCAACAGCCTCTTTATCTTTATAAATAGGATATATTTTCCCTTTATTTACATTCGCAATGAGTAAATTAAAGGTATTTGTACCCAAATCTATGACAGCTTTTACCATGTTTAAGGTTGAAAATTAGTCACAAGTTAAAAAAAAAAATACAAATTTATATACGTTTTAAAGTATTATAATTTTATTTGAAACCCTATTAGAAACAAGGGCCAAAGACAAGAAAAATATTTTAAAATTTTATTAAAAGTCAAATGTTTAAAAAAAAAAAGAAACCCTACGGAACTTGTCACGTATATTTGACCAAACTTTTAACTAATTAAATTTTAAGATTATGAAAAAATTATTGATTTTAGTAAGTGCAGTAGCTTTGTCAGGAACAATGTTTGCACAAAAAGCAGGTAGCGACAACCCTTTCTCTTTAGAAGGCGCTATGAATGTATCTAAAGAAGGAGTGTCATGGGCAGCACCTAATTTAAGAATGCGTTATTTTATTCAGGACAATTTAGCTCTTCGCTTAACATTGGGTCGTGATGCAGTTTCTAGTACTTCAACAGAAACTAGTACTGTTTATGATTCTACTGGAAATGCTACTACTTCTACTTCAGAAGTAACTACAAAGAATTCAATAATGAATCTTGGTTTAGCTGCTGAATACCATTTAGCTGGAACAGATAGAATGTCTCCTTATTTCACAGCAGGATTTAATGTAGGAAACGATACAAGAACTGAAATTTCATCTTTTGGATTAAATCTTGGTGCAGGTATTGACTACTATGTAGCTGACAACATCTACCTTGGTTTAGAGTTAGGATTTAACTATAATTCAGCTGATGGAACTAAAACATCTGGTTTTGCTGGAGGTTCTGCAGTAAGAATGGGTTGGAGATTCTAATCTAAGTTTACCAAAAAAAAAATAAAGGCGGCTTCGGTCGCCTTTTTTGTTTCATAGAATTTATTTTCTCAAGAAATAAAAGAAATTTCTAAGACTTGCCTTTAAGCCAAAATCTAAAATTCCGTTGCGGTAGATGCGACCTGCAATTGAAAGCAAAAGCACAGTAAATAATATCAATGTTATATGAGAAAGCCAAACTAAATAATAAGTTCCTTCTGGATAACCCTGTGCTAATTTCACCATAACAATTACAGAAGAAGTAAAAGGAATAAATTGAAGCCAAGAAGTTAATTCAGCATCGGGAAAATAAATGGCATAATATCCTGAATAAACAGAAAGCCCTAAAATACATAGAAGAGGTATCAAAAATTGCTGTCCATCAGATTCAGATCCTGACATTGCGCCAATTGCACTAAAAAATGCAGCATAAAAGAAATAAGTAGCAATAAAAAATAAGAAGAAATGAAATAAGAAGAATGTAAAATCAATGCGCTTATAAACTAAATCTATGAACTCGTTATAACGCTGACTTGGAATATTAGACATTAATTGCTCCTTAACTTCACTACTCATCTGAACACCTTCATAAGTTGAGAAATCCAAAAGATCAGGGAAAATAGTAGCTCGGAAGAACAGTAAACCTAAAGTTATAAAGAGTGACCAAACAAGAATTTGAAAGAGTGCCGCTAAACCAATGCCACTTATTTTTCCTAGCATTAATTGAGTTGGCTTCACAGAAGCAAGTAAAACCTCAACAATCCGGTTACTTTTTTCGCGCGCTGTGCTTCTTAGAACTGTTAAGCCAAATAAGAACACAAATACAACAATCAATAAGCCAAAAATAAATCCAACCCAGCCCTCTAGATTAGATGCTTCATTTTTTGGATCATAGACACTTCTAAAATCTACATTTAGAGCTTGCTTAATTTGGCGGAAATCATCTACCTCCATATTCGTAAATTCAGCAATCATCACCTCCTCTACCCTTCTCTCCAATTGAAATTTAAGCTGCATTTTAACATCTAAGGATGGTGTTTCGCGGTAAAAAACAAATGCTTTTTTATTAATCAAAATCTTTTCGTTCACCTCAATTAAAGCGTCAAATTTCTGGTATTTTTTATTGTCACGAAATTCTTCTAATTCTAAATAGTCATCAAAAAAATAATATTCAACAGCCTTTGTTTCCTGAGATACAATCTTATTTTCCATCATTCCCGTTGGATCAGCAATAAGAACCTTAAGACTTGTTTTACCTTCATCACCTGCTTTAAATAAGAAATACAAGCAACCTAAGAATAACAGCGGCCCAATGAAAAGCATCCATAAAAAAGCAGGGTTCAAAACACGCTCCTTTAACTCACGAAGGGCAATAATCCAACTATTTCTCATCACTGCTGTCCTTTCCTTGTATTAATTCAATAAATACTTCCTGCATACTCGGAAAACACTCTTCTATGGCCTCAATACTAATTTCGCCCATCAAAGCATTCAATAAATCGTTCATTGATCTTTCTCCACGCATTTTAACAAGTGTAAGAAAGCGCTGTTCACCTATTTCAGTTTGCTCAAGTAATTCAAAATCTGTCCAAAGTGCATTGACAAAAGCAATCATATTTCCTTTAAAACGGATAGAATATGTGCCTTTCTTACTTTTTTCGCGGAGATTCCAAACAGTATCTTCAACAAGTATTTTAGCATCATGAATTAAAGTTGCACGATCACAGATTTCCTCAACACTGCGCATATTGTGCGTTGAAAGAAGAATTGTTTTCCCATTTGCTTTTAATTCCTTAAGTTCTTTTAAGATTAATTCAACATTCACAGGGTCAAATCCACTTAAGGGCTCATCTAAAATAAGCAAATCAGGATTATGAACAAGAGAAGCAATGAACTGAACTTTTTGAGCCATTCCTTTTGAAAGCGCTTCAATTTTTTTATTTGACCATTCAGAAATCGCTAATTTATCTAACCAAAACTTGCTATTCTTCAAAGCATCTGAAGATGAAAGTCCACGAAGTTTCGCTAAAAAAACTAAATGTTCTAAAACATACATATTTTTATACAAGCCGCGTTCTTCTGGTAAATATCCAATAGATCGAAGGTGTTCAGAAGACATTAATTGACCGTCAAAAAGAATTTTCCCGCTATCTGCTGAAATAATTTGATTTACAATTCGAATAAGCGTAGTTTTTCCTGCACCATTTGGTCCAAGTAAACCATAAATCTCACCTTTTGGAATCTTCAAGGAAACTGCATCGAGAGCAAATTTCCGTTTGAAAGACTTATTTAAATTACTAATTTCTAACATTGACTTGTAAAGCTAAAAAAAATGCTAGAAGTTACAATTTGTCTTGCCACATTTCTTTAAGAGAATGCCACTTATACTTTTTATAAAAAATAAAAAAAACAAGCGGTAAAATAAATAGAATTCCAATAATTGTATCGAGTCCCATTCCTGGATCTGAGATATCCATAAATACTGCATCAGTCTGGAATGCCTGCCAATTATTAGTGATCATGAGAGCTGCAAAAACATTGTTTGCTGCGTGATAACCAAGCGCCAATTCTATTCCATTATCAAACAAGCTTATAAGTGCTAAAAAAACACCCACAAGCATATAATAAACTATAATATGATAGCCAATTTTTGCAATTTCAGGATTTCCGATATGAATTGCCCCGAACATAAGTCCAGAAATTAAAACAGCAACACTATTTTTTTTTGTTCGCATTTTTATTCCCTGAAGAATATAAGAACGAAATAGAAGTTCTTCGCAACTTGTTTGAATTGGAAGTAAGAAAATTGCAATAAAAAATAAAGGAATAAATTTTTGAAGGTCAAACTGAAAGATCAAACTATCAGAGCTCTGGTATTGAATAAAAAGAAAAAGTGATAAGACAGAAAAAAGTAGTGAAAAACTAAATAAAACTCTTTTCCAATCAAAGTTTTCACGTCCAGAAAAAATACTTAAAACAGTTCTTTTGTGAACAAACTTTGTATGGATAACTAAAAATAGTGCAACGAATAAAAAAGGTACAACAAGCCAGGCTAAGAAACGGTTATTTCCAAGAATTCTTACGATTTCATTCTGTGAAATACCATCAAAACTTTCAATTCCAAAATTCCATTGAAGATCAATAATTAGAAAATAAGAACCAAATAGATAAACTGAAATAATTAGTGCTATTCCTAAAAGATAGCTCGAAAAACTATTATTTCCTTCTTTGGCTTTATCTATGAAGAACATTAGGAAAACATATCTCGCATGCGTTTAAAAAAACTTTTATCCCTTGCCTCTTCAGTTGGTATAAAATTTTGACTTGTTTTTAATTTTTCAAGTAATTCTTTTTCTTCTTTTGAAATTTTTGTAGGTGTATAAACATTTATATGAACGAATAAATCACCTGTTGCATATCCTTGAATACTTGGAAGCCCTTTTCCTTTGAGTCTGAGTACCTTTCCACTTTGAGTTCCAGCATCAATTTTAATCTTTACTTTCCCTGAAATTGTAGGCACTTCAATACTTTCTCCCAAAACAACATCCACAAAATTCACCAGAGAATCATAGTGTAAATTTTGACCTTCTCTGCGTAATTTATCGTGCTCAATTTCTTCAATTACAACGATTAAATCACCAGAAACACCATCGTAAGGGCCCGCATTTCCTCTTCCTTGAACACTTAATTGCATTCCCTCCTCTACTCCTGCTGGAATATCGATTTCAATTACTTCTTCTTGGCGTCTTAAACCTTGAGCATCAGAATCTGACGGTTTTTTATCTATCATTTTTCCTGCACCCTGACAAACATGACAGGTTGATTGTGTTTGCATAGAACCCAAGAAAGTCTGAGCCATTCTAAGAATTCGTCCGCTTCCATTACACGTTTGACACGTTTTATACGTTACACCCTCAGCATTTACAAGTTTATTAACTTTTATTTTTTTCTTTACGCCAAGCGCTATTTCCTCTAAAGTCATCTTCATTTTCACACGAAGATTCGTGCCACGAACAACCCTTGAACCACCTCTGCTTCCACCAAAAGAACCACCACCACCAAAAGAACCACCAAAGATATCACCGAACTGCGAAAAAATATCGTCCATGTTCATTCCACCACCAAAACCGCCTTGTCCGCCCATTCCAGCATGACCAAAACGATCATATTGCGCACGTTTCTCACTACTACTCAATACTTCATAAGCTGCAGCAGCTTCTTTAAACTTTTCTTCAGCACCAGCATCATCAGGATTTTTATCAGGATGGTATTTGATTGCTAATTTGCGGTATGCCTTTTTAATATCTGCATCATTCGCATTTTTAGATAAGCCTAGAACCTCGTAATAATCTCTTTTTTCGCTCATATTGCTTGCTTATTGGCCAACTACAACTTTCGAAAAACGAATAACCTTATCATTTAGGTAATATCCTTTTTCAATATCTTCAATTACTTTTCCTTTTTGACTTTCATCTTCAACCGGAACATTTACAATCGCTTCGTGGATATCACTGTTAAAGATTTCTCCTTTGGCAGTAATAGGTTTTACACCTTTTGACTCAAGAATACCTTTGTATTTATTGTAAATCAACAAAAAACCTTCTTTAACACTTGCAATGTCCTCAGAGGTCTCATTGTTTGTTATTGCTCGTTCAAAATCATCTAAAACAGGCACTAAATCTTTCAATAGATTACTATTCGCACTTGAAATTAATTCTAAATGCTCTTTATTTGTACGTCTTCTAAAGTTCTCAAATTCAGCGTACAAGCGCAGAAAACGATCGTTTAATTCAGCATATTTTTCTTCTTGTGTTGGCTCAGATTTCTCAGGAATAACTTGTTCTATTTGTTCAGCTTCAGGATTTGTGACTTCTGCAGCTTCAGTTACTTTTTGTTGTTTTTTTGACATAATACTAATTTGAAACTTATGCTTTCAAAGATACTGCCAATCTTGAAACTGAGACAAGGTGTCATAAATTTTCTAAAATTGAATGTAAAAGTGTCAGAACTTCACTTACTATTATTTATTTGTCACAATTGAGAGAAAATAAAGATGCTATTTAAAAAATATACTGAACTTTGAACGCTAAAAATAAAGTATGTTTTCTAAGGAATTTGATGAGATTGTAAATTTTAGAAGGTCAAATCGAAAGTTTGACCCCAATATTGAAGTACCTAATGACGTAATTCAAAAAAGTATTGAGCGCGCAGCATTATCTCCCAATAGCAGCAACATGCAATTATGGGAATTTTATTGGATTCATTCAAAAGAAGAATTAGCGAAATTTATTCCATTGTGCTTGGATCAATTAGCTGCAAAAACAGCAAAAGAAATGGTTGTTTTTGTTACTCGTAAAGACAAATGGCGAAGTCGTGCAGAATGGAATTACAAGCGAATAGAACAAACAATAGAAGGCGAACCTAATAAACTACAAAAAGGTGGAATAAATTATTATAAAAAAGTAATGCCTTTGCTCTATATGAATGATGGTTTTGGAGTAATGTCGTCAATTCGAAGAATTATTAGCTTTACGATGGGCCTCAGAAAACCATTTTTCAGAACAGGAGGCACTGCCAACCAGCGAATAATGGTTCATAAATCTTGTGCGCTCGCAGCACAAACATTCATGCTTTCTATCGCAGCAGAGGGATTTCATTCCTGCCCAATGGAAGGATTTGATGAGAAAAGAGTAAAAAAAGCCCTTAATCTTCCTCGTGGAGCGGAAATAAACATGATTATCTCCGTAGGATTAGGAACAGAAGAAGGGATTTGGGGCCCAAGATTCCGCTTAGAAAATGAGGAAATAATTTTTAAACGCTAGTTTAAGCTGAATTATCAATCAGACTTCTTACCTGTCTTTTGTTTTTTAATAACAACCGATAATTCCTCTTTGCCTTCTTCTAAATCCATTAAAATTGTATCTCCAGCTTTGAGACTTGCATTTATAATTTGCTCAGCAAGTGGATCTTCAATAAACTTTTGAATTGCGCGCTTTAAAGGTCGAGCACCAAACTTCTCATCGTAGCCACGATCAACAATAAAATCTTTAGCTTTTTCTGTTAATTCAATTTTATATCCTAAATTGTTAATTCTACCGTATAATTTTTCTAACTCTAAGTCAATTATTTGATGAATTTCTGGCCTTCCCAAAGACTTAAACATAATCATATCATCTACGCGATTCAAAAACTCTGGAGAGAAAGCCTTTCTCAAAGCATTTTGAACAACAGATTTAGTATTTTCATCCTTCAAATCTTCTTGTGACTTTGTGCCAAAACCAACTCCAGTTCCAAAATCTGCCAATTGACGTGCGCCTATATTAGAAGTCATAATTAAAATCGTATTCTTAAAATCAATTTTACGACCTAAACCATCTGTCATATGTCCTTCATCCAAAACCTGAAGCAAAAGATTAAACACATCGGGATGAGCTTTTTCAATTTCATCTAACAATACAATTGAATATGGCTTTCTACGGACTTTCTCTGTCATCTGTCCACCCTCTTCATAACCAACATATCCTGGAGGAGCACCAACTAGGCGCGAAATAGAAAATTTTTCCATGTATTCAGACATATCGATGCGTATCAAGGCATCCTCAGAATCAAATAAATTCTTTGCCAATACTTTCGCTAATTGCGTTTTACCAACACCAGTGGGACCAAGAAAAAAGAAAGATCCAATTGGTTTATTTGGGTCTTTTAATCCCGCTCGATTTCGTTGAATCGCTTTTACAACTTTACTAATTGCATCATCTTGACCAATAACCTTTCCACGGATTGATTCCGCCATTTTCACCAATTTCCCAGTTTCAGATTCTGAAACTTTGGTAACTGGCACACCGCACATCATAGAAACAACCTCGGCAACATTTTCTTCTGTGATAATAATTTTATTAGTTTTGGCATCTTCTTCCCACTTCGTTTTTGCTAACTCTAATGCTTCTTGAAGCTTACGCTCATTATCACGAAGCTCAGCCGCTTTTTCATATTGCTGTGAGCGAATTACTTCTGCTTTTGCAAGTTTTAAGGCCTCCACTTTTTCTTCAATATCAACGATGTCTTGCGGAACATTGATGTTTTTCATGTGAACACGAGAACCAACCTCATCTAAAGCATCAATTGCCTTGTCAGGTAAATGGCGATCAGTAATATAGCGTTCTGTTAATTTTACACAAGCGGATAAAGCTTCATCCGTATAAATAACAGAATGATGATCTTCGTAGCGTTCCTTTATATTATTTAATATCTGAATTGTCTCATCAATACTTGTAGGTTCTATTAAAACTTTTTGAAATCTTCTTTCTAGCGCTCCATCCTTTTCAATATATTGACGGTACTCATCCAAAGTTGTTGCTCCAATTGCTTGAAGCTCGCCACGCGCCAAAGCTGGCTTAAACATATTTGAAGCATCTAAGGAGCCACTTGCACCGCCTGCACCAATGATTGTATGAATTTCATCAATGAATAAAATAATATCTCGATTTTTCTCAAGTTCTTGCATTACAGCCTTCATTCTCTCCTCAAATTGTCCGCGGTATTTTGTTCCTGCCACCAAAGAAGCTAAATCTAATGAAACAACCCTTTTATTGAATAAAACACGAGATACTTTTCGTTGAACAATTCTCAATGCTAAACCCTCAGCAATTGCACTTTTTCCAACACCAGGTTCGCCAATTAAAATCGGATTATTTTTCTTTCTTCGAGATAAAATTTGGCTCACGCGTTCAATTTCTTTTTCTCTTCCAACAATGGGGTCTAGTTTTCCAACCTCAGCCATTTTTGTTAAATCACGACCAAAATTATCCAATACAGGTGTTTTTGATTTTGGATCTGCTGGTTTACTTGGAGCTGTAAATGGATCTTCTTCTTCATCTCTATCTGAGGGGAAGTCTGCTCTTGGCTCTTCATTAATTCCATTTAAAGCTTCGTATTCGACTCTTGTGTTTTCGTACATGATACCGTATTTATTTAATAGTTGACATGCGGCGCTATCTTCATAACGTAAAATCGTTAAAAGCATATGTTCTGTTCCTATAACGCTTGATTTAAATTGTTTTGCCTCCAAATAAGATTGTTTAATAATATTTTCTGTTTGTTTCAGAAGAGGTAAATTGGTGTTTAATAAATTTGGAACGGAAGATTTAGAAAGAATTTTGTCTAAATCAGTCTTTAGTTTTTTCAAATCTGTATTAAATTCTTGAAGAAGATGAATTGCAGTGCCTTCATTTAAGCGAATAAGACCAAGAAGTAGGTGTTCTGCACCAACAAATTCATTAGAAAGACGAAGAGCTTCTTCGCGACTGAAACTAATCATGTCTTTAACACGAGGAGAAAATTTTGCGTCCATTTCAAGTTTATTTATAGAAATACAAATATAAGTTTAAAATAATTCTAAAACTTGCTATTTATTCACAATTTACTAGTTGATTTTGTTAGTAAATTCATAATAAAAAATTCAGTTGACTTCAATAATTTGCTAATTTTGGATACTTCATATTTTTATGAATATTTCAATTAAAGAAAGTAAGTTATGGCAGATGGTGAAAAAATAATTCAGATAAACATTGAAGATGAAATGAAATCAGCTTACATCGATTATTCGATGTCTGTTATCGTTTCAAGAGCATTACCAGATGTTCGTGATGGATTTAAGCCTGTTCACAGAAGAGTATTGTACGGAATGCAAGATTTGGGAGTTTATTCAAACCGTCCGCATAAGAAATCAGCAAGGATTGTTGGTGAAGTTTTAGGTAAATACCATCCTCATGGTGACAGCTCAGTTTATGATACGATGGTTCGTATGGCGCAACCATGGTCTCTTCGTTATCCACTAGTAGACGGACAAGGAAATTTTGGATCAATTGACGGAGATAGTCCAGCTGCAATGCGTTATACTGAAGCAAGATTGCGGAAAATTGCCGAAGAAATGCTTGAAGATCTCGAAAAAGAAACCGTAGATTTTCGTCCAAACTTTGATGATAGCTTAACAGAACCAACCGTTATGCCTACGAAGATTCCAAATCTTCTTATAAATGGGGCATCTGGAATTGCAGTTGGAATGGCCACAAATATGGCTCCACATAATTTATCAGAAGTGATTGATGGAATAATTGCTTTTGTTGATAATAAAGATATCGAAATTGAAGAACTTTTAAATTATGTAAAAGCACCCGATTTTCCTACAGGTGGAATTATTTATGGCTACGAGGGAGTTCGTGATGCATTTCTTACTGGACGTGGGAGAGTTGTAATTCGCGGAAAAGCTGAAATAGAAGATAATAACGGTAGAGAACAGATAATTGTTACTGAAATTCCTTACCAGGTAAATAAGTCAGAAATGATCAAAAAGATCGCTGATTTAGTAAACGATAAGAAAATTGAAGGGATTTCAGATTTAAGAGATGAATCTGACCGAAATGGAATGCGCATTGTGTTTGAAATTAAAAGAGATGCCATTGCAAATGTTGTTCTGAATAAACTTTATAAATTTACGGCACTTCAAACTTCTTTTTCTGTAAATAATATTTGCTTGGTTGATGGACGTCCGCGTTTATTGAACTTGCGAGATATGATTAGTGAATTTGTGGCTTTCCGTCATGAAGTTGTAATCAGAAGAACACGCTTTGACTTAAGAAAAGCTGAAGAACGAGCACATATTTTAGAAGGCTTAATCATCGCATCTGATAACATTGATGAAGTAATCGAAATTATCAAATCATCCGCAAGTCCTGATAATGCTAGAGAAAGATTGTCAGAGCGCTTTGGTTTATCTGAAATTCAAACGCGCGCTATTGTAGACATGCGTTTACGTCAATTAACTGGACTTGAACAAGATAAGTTGCGCGCTGAGTTTGAGGAATTAATGGCTACAATAACAGACTTAAAAGATATTCTTGCAAACGAGGAACGTCGCATGCAAATTATTAAAGATGAATTGAAAGACATGAAAGCCAAATATGGCGATGAGCGTCGTTCTCGCATAGAATATTCAGCTTCAGAAATGCGGATGGAAGATCTTATTGCAGATGAAGAAGTAGTAATTACAATTTCGCATGCTGGATACATCAAACGTACGAATCTAGCAGAATACAAAGTTCAAAATCGAGGTGGAATGGGTTCCAAAGGTTCTGCAACACGCGAAAAAGATTTCTTAGAGCATTTGTTTGTTGCGACAAACCATAATTATTTATTGATTTTCACAGAAAAAGGTCGTTGCTTTTGGATGCGAGTTTACGAAATTCCTGAGGGGAATAAACTAGCAAAAGGTCGCGCAATTCAGAACTTAATTAATATTCCTCAAGATGATAAAGTTAAAGCTTATGTGAAAGTGCAAGATTTAACAGACCAAGAATACATCAAGAATAACTATATTATTATGTGTTCAAAACTTGGGGTTATAAAGAAAACATCATTAGCAGCTTATTCTAGACCTCGTTCAAACGGAATTAATGCAATTACGATTCGTGAAAATGATGAACTTTTAGAAGCGAGATTAACAAATGGGGAGAATGAAATTGTTTTAGCAACAAGTTCTGGGCGTGCTATTCGCTTTAATGAAGCTAAAGTTCGACCAATGGGAAGAAATGCTGCAGGAGTTCGAGGTGTTACGCTAACAGCAGAAAATGATGAAGTTATAGGTATGATTTGTGTTGAAGATATTTTCTCAACAATATTAGTTGTCTCCGAAAAAGGATATGGCAAACGTACTTATTTGAATGATCCAGAAGACAAAGAACCTGTTTATAGAATTACAAACCGTGGTGGAAAAGGTGTAAAGACCTTAAATATTACGGAGAAGACAGGTAAATTACTTTCTATTCAAGTTGTTTCAGATGAAGATGATTTAATGATCATTACAAAATCAGGTGTAACAATTCGTATGCACATTGACACACTTCGCACAATGGGAAGAGCAACACAAGGTGTTCGCTTGATTAATCTCAAAGGAACAGCTGAAATTGCAGCTATTGCGCGAGTTCCTAGAACCGAAGACGAAGATGAAGACATTGAAGTTATCGAAGCTTTAAATGAAGTTGTTGAAGATTTAGGACCAATTGATGATGTGATTGAAGAAGAAGAAATTGAAGGTGTTGAAGAAATAGAAGATGAAGATGAACCTTCAGATGATGACAAAGAAGATGATGATGAAGATGATGAAAAATAACATTAATTTTGTTCTTTACTAAAAATAATATTTTATGAGGTTTATTTATATTTTAATTCTTGGATTAACGATAGCAAGTATACCATTTTCTGTGTATTCTCAAAAGAAAAATATAACAGATGCAGCGATGCTAATGAAAAAATACAACCCTATGTCTGGTCTAGACGCTGGACAAAAAATAGTTAATGATGCAAAAGTATTTATAGATCTTGCAGCCGTAAATCCAGAAACAATTGAAGATTTAAAAATGCATTTTTACCGTGCTGAAGTTTATTTTGCCTTAATTGAATTAGCTACTATGAAAGCTGTTTCTGGAAATAAGTTAGATGAAAAACTATTAAAAGAATATGAAACTATTTCAAAAGAATCTTTCAGAAAAGTTATGGCTGATCCAAAAAAAACATGGAAAGAAGATGCTGAGCAATTCATAAATTCTCGTTCTGGTATGGCTTTTGAAATGGGTCTTAAATTCTATAATGAAAGAAAATTTGACCAAGCAACACAAATGTTCTGTGGTGCATATGCAATTAAAGAATTTTTAGGTATTGACTTTAAAGATGCAGCAATTAATGCAGGCTTAAGTTTAAATATTGTTGTAGATAGTTTATTACAGCAAAAAGATTTTTCTGAGGCATTAAAAATTGCTGAAGAAACGCATAAGGCTTTACCATTAAACATTGATGTTATAATTTCTATTATTAATATTAATTTACAAAAAGGAGATTTAACAAATTCAGAAAAGTTCCTAAATAAAGCATTAGCAATAGATCCAAAAAACAAACAACTATATTATGTATTGGGTACTTCATACATTGATTTAAAGGAAAACGAAAAAGCGGAAGAGGCATTGATTAAAGCAATTGAAATCGACCCAAATTATACCGAAGCCCAATACCAACTGGGAGCTCATCTTTTTAATTGGGCGAACGATTTAAAAACTAGTGCTGATCAATTGGATTTAAACGACCCTAAAGCTCCTTTACTTGTTCAGAAATCAGAAGAAACACTTAATCGTGCTTTAGTTGTATTAGAAAAGTATATTCTTATAAATCCAAATGAAAAAGCTGTTCTAGAAATCCTATGGAAATCTTATTACAAACTTGGAAATGACGTAAAATCAGCTGAGTATAAAAAGCGAGCTCAAGAAATCAAATAATTGCCATTATTTGGCTATTCGATTTAAATGGCGGTCTAGCATAAATTAAGTGTTGAAAAAACCGTTTAAATTCCTTACTTTTGCTTCATGGAATTAGTTCATCCCAAACTGCTTTGGCTTCTAAGTCTACTTGCAATTCCTATTTTAATCCATTTATTTCATTTTAGAAGGCATAAAACCTTATTCTTTTCTTCTCTAAAATTTATAAAATTTATTGAGCAAGAAAATAAATCTACAAAAAAACTTAAGAATTTACTGATTCTTTTTGCTCGATTACTTGCTTTAACAGCGATTATTCTTGCCTTTGCTCAACCAATTATAGAAAAAGGAAACCTAAAACATTCTGCAGGTAAAAATGTGCTCGCAATATACATCGACAATTCATTTTCAATGAGTGCCAAAGGTTCGGAGGGCGAACTTCTTTCTGAAGCACGTGAATTAGCAAGAAGAATGCTTAAAAACACTCCCTTAGAAACTAGTATTCTTTTAGCTACTAATAAATTAGATGGTATTGAGCAACGCTTAATCTCCAAAATTGAAGCATTGGACTACTTGGATAAAATAGAATTAACACCAATCAACCGTAATTTAGAAGATGTAATCAATTGGCAACGTGCTTTTCTTGATAAAGAAAATTTGGAGCAGCAAAAACTAGCGAATAGACAATATGTGTTGCTTTCTGACTTTCAAAATAGCACATTTGTAACGAATAAAATTGCTGAAGACCAATTACATTTCTATCATCCAATTCAGTTATTACCTCAAGATCGAAGTAATATCTATATTGATTCCGTTTGGTTTAGCTCTCCAATTCATAAAAAAGGTGAAGCAAATGAACTGTTTATTCAAATAAAAAATGATGCAGAAGAAGCTACCACAAACCTTGAACTTGAATTAGAAATTGGAAAGAAACAAAGAACTTCCTTTATTGATATTGATGCAGGAAAAAAATCTATTATAAGTTTTCAAATTACAGATGAAGAAAATGGACAGAAAAATGGGAAAGTTAGTATAAACGACAAACAACTATATTGGGACGATGATTTTTATTTCTCCTATCGAGTGGCAGATTATTCTAACACTTTAATCATAAATGGAGAAGCAGCATCAGAAAATGTAGCGAAAGTATTTAATATTGAGGCTTTTTTTAAAACACAAAGCATAAAAGATGTTGAATTCACAAAAGACAAACTAAAACAATGTGACTTTGTAATTTTAAATGGTTTAAATTCTATTTCAAGTGGAATAGATGAAGACCTAGTCGAATTTAATAAAATGGGAGGTAGTATTTTTATCTTTCCGGGAAATAATATTGATTATTCTGAATATAGGCATTTTTTGAAAGCATTAAATTTGCCTGAACTTGGCACTTCTATTTCAACAGGATTAAAAATAGACCAAATTAACTTTAAAGACCCGTTTTTTAGAGGTGTTTTTGAGAAAGAAAATAAAAATTTAAACCTTCCAAGTGTTACAAAAAGTTATTCTTCTAGAAATTTAAAGCAGGAGACGGCATTTCCACTAATTTCTTTTAGAAATGGTGCTCCCTTACTTCTTAAATCAAAAGAAAACGCCTATTTATTTTTAAGTTCCCTCAATACCGATTTCGGAAATTTTATCGGAAATGCATTATTTCCAACTATTTTATTACGTGCCGGAGAATTATCTACTCAAAATTATCCGCTTTTCGCACTAATAGGTGAAGAAAATAGAATAGCCGTATTAGATCCTATCGTAAACGGTCAAACACTAAAATTAATTGGAAACAATAGTGAGTTTATTCCAATCATCCAAAAAATTGGGAATCAAAATTTTATTTCTATTTCTGGAATGGAAGCAATTGAAAAATTAAAAGCTGGTAATTTTAGTATTCAAACAGAAGATGAAATTGGTTTGTTAGCTTTAAACTATGGGAGACAAGAATCTGAACTAGATTATAAAAATGAAAAAGAAATTTTAGACGCTTTTAAAAACAAAGGAATAAGCAATTGTCAGTATGAAAAAATTGAAAATGGGCAAAGCTTATCTAATATTGAAGTAGACAAACCCTATGAATATTGGAAATTATTCTTAGTTTTAGGATTATTTTTTATAACAATTGAAATTGCATTACTAAGATTTATGAAATAACAACTGAATGAAAATACTGATTAAAAACGCTAAAATATTTGATAGAAACTCAAGTTTCAACAATGAAACAAGAGATTTATTAATTGAAAATGGCTTCATTCAGAAAGTTGCGAAAGATATTACTGACAAAGAAGCCATTTGTATTGAATCAAAAAACTTATGTGTTTCTTGCGGTTGGGTAGACTTAAAAGCAAATTTTTGTGACCCAGGTTTTGAACACAAAGAAACGATAGCAATTGGATTAGATACTGCAGCAGCTGGAGGTTACACGCATGTTTGTACCTTACCAAGTACAGATCCAATTGTAGATGGAAAAGCATTAGTTGAATACCAACTCAGAAAAGCAGAAGACCATACAGTAGAAATTCATCCTATTGCAGCAATTACAAAGCAAATGCATGGAGAAGAATTATCTGAAATATATGATTTAACGCAGGTTGGTGTGCGCTTGTTATCTGATGATTTACATCCTATGAATTCAGGTGTGATGCACAGAGCGCTTCTATACTCAAAAAATTTAGGTGTAAAAATTATTGCCTTTAGTCGTGATAAATCTATTTCCGGAAACGGAATGGTAAACGAGGGAATAGCATCTATAACTACTGGATTGAAAGGAGATCCAGCAATAAGTGAAATAATTGACGTTGAAAGAAATCTGAGACTTCTTGAATATACCGAAGGTGCTCTGCATCTAACAGGTATTTCTTGTGAAGAAAGTGTAAGTTTAATTCGTAAAGCAAAGAAAAAAGGATTAAATGTAACGGCTGATGTAAATGTTATGAATTTATGTTTTAATGAGGATGCCGTTCTAAACTTTGACTCAATCATGAAAGTATTGCCAGTTTTAAGAACAGCTAAAGATCAAAAAGCATTATGGGATGGTATTTTAGATGGGACAATTGACACAATCGTTTCAGACCACCGTCCAATGAACCAGGAAGACAAAGAACTAGAATTTGACAATGCAAATTTTGGAGCAGCACAATTGCAAACAGTTTTTGGAGCATTGAATAAGCATTCGCCAGAAAATATTGAACAAATTATAACTTGTTTGTCCTCTAAAACAAGAGAAATTTCTCAAATTCAACACCATGCAATAGAAATTGGCAATAAGGCAGATCTGACTATTTTTGATCCAGAAATTGAATGGGAATTGACAAAAAACAACCTTATTTCAGAATACCCCTACAATCCCTTTTTTGAAAAAAAAATCAAAGGGAAAATTTTAGGCGTCATAAATGGAGGAAAGGCATCTATTCAAAATTAAAAATATGTCAAAAGCATTTATAAAAGAATTTTGGAAGGATAAAAAAATGATTGGTTCCATTCTGCCTAGTTCAAAATTTCTTGCAGCAAAAATGCTTAATCATATTCCACTTGAAAATACAAAATTAATTATTGAACTTGGACCGGGTACGGGAATATTTACAGAGAAAATAATTGAAAAAATAGATGCTTCAACTCACCTAATAGTTTTGGAACTAAATCCAGAATTATGTAAGGACTTAAAAGCTAAAATAAATCTTCCAAATGTCCATATTAAAGAAGCCTCTGCGGATAAAATAGGAGAAATTATGAAAGAATTTGGCTTTGAAAAAGCTGATATTATTATATCCTCGCTCCCATTAGCAAATTTTTCTGAAGAACTTCGTAATTCAATACTTGAAATTGTTCATGAATCCTTAAATGAGAACGGGAGCTTTATTCAATTCCAATATTCCCTAAATGCTTTTAAAAATTTAAAGAAATTATTCCCTGTTGTTAAATTAAATTTTACGGCGCTAAATTTTCCGCCTGCCTTTGTTTACACCTGTTCAAAAAGGTAATTTCTTTTCCTTATCTTTGCAAAAAATAGTAGATGCTTAGTGTAAATAATCTTTCCCTTCAATTTGGAAAACGAGTACTTTTTGATGAGGTAAATGTGAAATTTGTAAACGGGAATTGCTATGGCATAATCGGTGCAAATGGTGCAGGGAAGTCAACTTTTTTAAAAATACTTACAGGAGATCAAGATCCAACAACAGGAAGAGTTGAACTTGAACCTGGAAAAAGAATGGCAGTTCTTCACCAAAATCATTTTGAATTTGATAAAAACCAAGTACTTCAAACTGTAATCATGGGTCACAAAAGACTCTTTGAAATAATGGTTGAAAAAGATGCGCTTTATGCTAAGTCTGATTTTTCAGATGCTGATGGAATGAAAACTGCAGAATTAGAAGGGGAATTTGCTGATCTTGAAGGGTGGAATGCCGAAACAGATGCCGCTGCACTCCTGAGTAATCTTGGAATCGAAGAATCAAAGCATTACCTATTGATGGAGGAATTGTCAAATGATTTAAAGGTTCGTGTATTATTAGCTCAAGCAATATTTGGAAATCCTGATGTATTAATTTTAGATGAGCCAACAAATGACTTAGATCTAAAAACTATTTCGTGGCTAGAGGACTTTTTATTAGATTTTAAAAATACTGTAATTGTTGTTTCACACGATCGACATTTTTTAGATACTGTTTGTACGCATGTATGCGATATTGATTTCAGTAAATTAAATATTTTTACAGGAAATTATAGTTTTTGGTATCAATCTTCACAATTAGCTCTAAGACAACGCTCTGACAAAAACAAGAAATCAGAGGAGAAAAAGAAGGAATTAATGGATTTTATTTCCCGTTTTTCTGCAAATGCTGCAAAATCTAAACAAGCAACAAGTCGTAGAAAAATGCTAAGCAACTTAGATTTAGAAGAAATAAAACCTTCTTCAAGAAAATATCCTGGCATTACCTTTCATCAAGAAAGAGATGCTGGAAACCAAGTTCTAACATTAGATAGCTTAAATAAAAAATCTGATGGAAAAAATCTTTTTAGTAATATCAACCTAATAGTTAATAAGGGTGATAAAATTGCTTTTATATCAAAAAATTCAGTTGCTTTGACTGCTTTCTTTGAAGTTTTAAGCGCGAATGCTAAAGCAGATAAGGGAGAAGTCATAGTAGGAACTACGATTTCAACTGCCTATCTTCCAAACGATAATCACACGTATTTTTCTGGGAAAATTTCATTAATAGATTGGTTACGCCAGTATGC
>JBIKOE010000031.1:0-22863 GCA_044358215.1 Crocinitomicaceae bacterium | reverse complement strand
AAACGTTTAGAAATTAAAGGAATTCATTTTGCAGAGGTTACTTTGCATGTCGGACTTGGTACTTTTAGATCTGTTGAAGTTGAAGATTTGACGAAACATAAAATGGATTCAGAACAGGTTATAATTTCTGAAAAAACCGCAGAAATTGTCAATAACGCAAAAAGAAATAAACGTCGTGTTTGTGCAATTGGTACAACTTCAATGCGAGCAATAGAAACATCTGTTTCTACTGACGGTTATCTAAATTCGTATAATGGATGGACAAATAAATTTATTTTTCCTCCGTATGAATTTAGTATTGCAGATAGTTTGGTTACAAATTTTCATACTCCTCTTTCTACTTTACTAATGATGATTTCTGCATTTTGCGGGCATGAACTTATGACAAAAGCATACAAAGAGGCTATCAAAGAAAAATACCGTTTTTATTCCTATGGCGATGCCATGTTCATAATATAATTTTTCACTAAAAAGGAGCTTTACAATAAACCCGTTGCTGCTGTTTACTGATTGGGTGAATAAAAATTAGTTCTTGAGCATGTAAATATAAACGGGTCGATTTTGTGCCGTATAAATCATCTCCAAGTATTGGACATCCTAAACCAAGATGGTGTGCAGCATGAACTCTCAATTGGTGGGTTCTCCCTGTTATGGGAAAAAATAGAATTCTCGTTGTGTTTCCTTCTCTGGAAAGAACTCTAAATTTAGTTTTGGCCGCTTTCCCGAATTCATGACACACTAATTGCTTGGGTCTATCATCGAAATCTCCACGTAAAGGAAGATCTATTTCTCCTTCATTTTTCTCGATAAAACCTTCCAATAAAGCCACGTATGATTTTTGAATTCCTTTATTTAAAAACTGGGCTTGCATTAATTTATGGATTTCTTTAGATTTGGCTATCATTAAAATCCCTGATGTTGACATATCCAAGCGATGAACTAATAAAGGACCTGTAGTATTCGGATAACTTGCCTTTACTCGTTCGAAGACAGAATCAGTTATTTGTTTTCCAGGTACAGATAAAAATTCGGCAGGTTTATTTATAAAAACTAAATAATTATCCTCAAAAATAATCTCTAAATCCGTAAAATCTGCTTGAGCTAACATGGGATTAGTATCCATCTCTATGCCGTCTAGCATGTGTTTAAGAATTGGTTCACATTTACTTTTACAGGCAGGATAAAATTGCTTGTGAAGTCGAACTTCCGAATTTGGAGATGCTCCCCACCAAAATTCTGACATGCAAATTGGCTTTAATTGATTTAAAAAAGCATATTGCAGTAATTTTGGTGCTGCACATTCACCTGCTGCCGCTGGCGGAAAAAGATAAATAGTATTTTTAAAAATCTCCAAAAGACTTTTTTTGTTCCCGGCTTGATTCAAAAAAGTATAATTTTCAAAAATTTCTTGTTGTAAGGCCGCAGATTTTTTACTCCGCTCTAACTTTAAAAAATCAAGCTGCTCCTCCAAAGCTAAAAACTCTGTATTTGACAGTAAAAATTCTTTGTTTTTTCTTCGTAATTCATGTTTGTTAAATAACTGTTCACGAATACTTTCATTTTTTAATTCATCAATAAAATTAAGATATTCTCTTTCAGATATTTTTCCAAGAGACTGCTCTCGTTTTAATTTTCTTTGATTTTTTGACCGTTTTAATTCCAAGCGGCTTTCAAGTATAAACTTGCTAAGGAGAGATTTGTTATTCTCAGCTTGTTCTCTAAGCGCTAAATAATTGGCGCTTGTTTCAATCGTGCTAATTTTAAGATTGATGGCGCTTACTTCCTTTTCTCCTTCAAGAAAAAAACTTCCAGATTCTAGAATATCAAAAACAGGAGGCACAAAGCCTGAATGGTGATTTTTATCGCCTAATTTTCCCGAGAAAGCTGCTAAATAACCTAGTTCACCAACAAAATTTTGAACTACTAAAACACCAAACATTTTTCCAATAGGAGAAGAATTTTCAGATTTAGAAAATCCAAAGTTGTGTTCGATAGCTGTACTTTCCAATTCTTGTTGCAGCTCATTTACTGCATGTATTGCCAAAGAATGTGGAGTATAATAAAAAGGGAATGTGAATTTTTTAGGGCGTGGAAGATGTTCTACCGAACTTGAAAATTTACGGAAAAATACTGAATCATGCATTCTTACATTTGTAAAATGACACTTAAAATTAAGAAATTAGCTTGAAAAAAATTTAATTATTTAAGGCCTCTGCCCCACCGACTATTTCCAAAATTTCATTTGTAATTGCAGCTTGACGTGCTTTATTGTAGCTTAATTTTAAGCTTTTTTGAAGGTCATTTGCATTGTCAGTTGCTTTGTGCATAGCTGTCATACGAGCGCCATTCTCTGATGCATTTGAATCTAATAAAGCTTTAAACAACTGTATCTTTAATGATTTTGGAATTAATACAGCAACTAAATCCTCTTTGTTTGGCTCAAAAATATAATCTTGTGCAACGGAAACTCCATCTTCTAGTTTGACTTCAAGAACTGGTAAAAATTGCTCGGTCTCAATAGCTTGAGTCGCAGCATTAACAAAGCGATTATAAACAACAACGATTTTACTAAATTGCTGCTGCTTATATAATTCCATAAGTTCGTTTGCAATTGTTGAGGCCCTGTCAAATGTTAGATCCGAAAAAATATCTTCAACGGCACTTAATTCCTCCGTAATAAAATAATTTGGACTTCTTTTAATAACATCTTTAACTTTTTTACCCAGACAAAGAACTTTTACATCGTTCTCTTTAAAGTCATTTTGGATAAGAAATTGCACCCTTTTGATAATGTTATTATTAAATCCTCCACACAAACCACGATTAGATGTAACAGCAACGATCAGCACACTTTTGCTATCATTTATCTTAGCAAATTTATTCTCTGACGGATCTGTAACAGCGCTTAAATTTTGAAGTAATTCCTTTAGTTTACTTGCGTATGGTCGCAATTTAGTAACTGCATCTTGTGCACGCTTCAATTTTGCAGCCGATACCATTTTCATGGCAGAAGTAATTTGCATCGTTGAGCCAACTGATACAATTCTATTACGTATTTCTTTTAAATTTGGCATAATAATAATTTGCGAATTGCCTTAAAGTAACAAAAACAATTAATTAAACTTTTCAGCGATTTCTTTTGCGCATTTTGTTAAAACATCTGTAATTTCATCTGTGTATTTCCCCGCTTTTAAAGAAACAAGTACATCTGCATGTTTTGCTTCTAAGAAATTAAGGTATTCTTTTTCAAATTCTTTTACTTTGTTCAATGGCACATTTTGAATTAAACCTTTTGTTCCAACATAGATAATAGCAATTTGCTTTTCAACAGTATAAGGATCACCATCTCTTTGCTTCAAAATTTCAACATTACGAGAACCTTTATCTAAAATAGATTTTGTTGCAGCGTCAAGATCTGAACCAAATTTCGCGAAAGCTTCTAACTCGCGGTATTGCGCTTGGTCTAATTTTAATGTTCCAGCAACTTTCTTCATTGATTTAATTTGCGCTGAACCTCCTACACGAGAAACCGAAATACCAACGTTAATTGCTGGTCGAACTCCAGAGTTAAATAAATCTGATTCCAAGAAAATTTGTCCGTCTGTAATTGAAATAACATTCGTTGGAATATATGCAGAAACATCTCCAGCTTGAGTTTCAATTATCGGTAATGCAGTTAAAGAACCACCACCTTTTACAAGAGGCCTTAATGATTCTGGAAGGTCATTCATTTGACAAGCGATTGTATCATCAGAGATAATTTTAGCTGCACGCTCTAATAAACGAGAGTGAAGATAAAAAACATCTCCAGGATATGCCTCACGTCCTGGTGGACGACGAAGTAACAAAGAAACTTCTCGGTATGCAACAGCTTGCTTGGAAAGATCATCATAAACAATAAGTGCTGGTCGTCCGGAATCTCTAAAAAACTCACCAATAGCTGCACCTGTCATTGGAGCATAAAACTGCATTGGAGCTGGATCGGAAGCATTAGAAGCGACAACAGTTGTATAAGCCATTGCGCCAGCATCCTCAAATTTCTTTACAATTCCTGCAACAGTTGAGCCTTTTTGACCAATTGCAACATAAATACAATAAACAGGTTCACCGCGATCGTAAAATTCTCGTTGATTAATAATCGTATCAATCGCAACTGTCGTTTTTCCTGTTTGACGGTCACCAATAATTAATTCTCTTTGACCTCGACCAATTGGAATCATCGCATCAATCGCTTTAATTCCAGTTTGTAAAGGCTCAGTAACTGGTTGACGAAAAATTACTCCCGGAGCTTTTCGTTCGATTGGCATTTCATACAAATCTCCTGTAATTGGTCCTTTACCATCAATTGGCATACCCAATGTATCAACTACACGACCAACCATTCCTTCTCCAATTTTTACAGAAGCAATACGACCAAGTCTTTTAACCGTATCTCCTTCTTTTACTAATGAAGAACGGCCAAGAAGTACTGCTCCAACATTGTCTTCCTCTAAATTTAATGCAATACCTTGAAGGCCACCATCAAATTCGATTAGCTCACCATATTGAACACCATTTAAGCCGTATACACGAGCGATGCCGTCACCTACTTGTAAAACAGTACCTATTTCTTGTAATTCTGCTTCCGTTCTGAAACCTGATAATTGTTCCCTTAAAATTGCTGAAACCTCTGCTGGATTAATGTCTGCCATTTTATTCTATTTTAGTTTTAGTGTCTTTCGACTTAATTTATTGTGTTAATTCTTGTCTTAAATTTTTTAATTGTTGAGAAACCGATGCATCAATTTGTTTGTCCCCAATTGTTATAATAAATCCGCCAATTAAAGCTGGATTTATCTTCTCTGTTAATTGTAATTCTCCTGGAATTGTTACTGATAATTTTGAAAGTATTTTTTTTCTGCTTTGTTCGTCAAGGGCAAAAGCACTCGTAATTGTACCTGAAACAATTCCTCTGTGCTGCTCAACTAAAGCAATAAATCCAGAGGCTATGAAATGCAAAATTGGAGCCCTCCCATTTTTTGTAATTAAAGAAATAAAAGCAATCGTCAAAGGCTGAGTATTTTTTAATAATTTATTGAGAATTGTAATTTTTTTATCTTCATTTATAACAGGAGAACTTAAAAAAATGATAAAATCTCTTGAAGATTCAGCCATTTGTGTAATTTGTTGCATATCAGAAAGAATTGCATCAACAGCTTTTTTTTCAACTGCCATTTCCAATAAAGCTTTGGCATATCTAATTGCCGATTTTGTTGACTTCATGCCTTAGTTCATGTTAATATCATCAGCCAACTTATCCGCTAAAGACTTTTGTTTCTCATCTGAAGCAAGTTCACCACGAACAATTTTTTCTGCAATACTCAATGAAAAACCTGCTAATTGATTTTTCAAGTCTGATATCGCAGCAGCTTTCTCCAGTGATATAGTTGACATTGCATTTTCTACAATTTTATTTGCTTCTACTTTTGCTTTATTTTTTGACTCTTCAATCATTTGAACCGCTATTTCTTTTGCTTCTTTCACGATTAAATCACGTTCCGCTCTGGCTTCTTTTAGTATTTTCTCATTTTCAGCTTGAAGCTCTTGCATTTCTAATCTAGTTTTTTCAGCTAATTCTAATGCTTCAGAAATTTTTTCTTCTCGAGCATTCACAGCATTTAAAATTGGTTTCCAAATAAATTTTGTTAACACAAATAATAAAAGACAAAAAACTAATCCTGTCCAAAACAAAAGTCCAAAATCTGGTATAATTAAATCCATTTTATTTTATTTAAACTGTTAAAAAAGATTCCTTGCTTTAACCAACCGTTAGAGCAAGGAATTTTTAATTACTTTGCTCCACCAAGTAGACCAATAACAACTCCAAAAAGCGCAACTCCTTCAATCAAGGCCGCTGCAATAATCATTGTTGTTGTAATTTTTCCAGAGGCTTCTGGGTTACGTGCAATTCCTTCTACCGCTGAACCACCGATTCTTCCGATTCCGATTCCTGCTCCTAGAACTGCTAAACCTGCTCCAATTGCTGCTATACTTCCGTACATACTATATATATTTAAAGGTTACTAATTAATGGTGAGGTTCTTCTACTGCCATTCCAATAAACAAGGAAGACAGCATAGCAAATAAAAATGCTTGTAAAAACGCCACTAGTAATTCCAATACTGAAATAAATAAAGCCATTGGAACTGACAAACCTGCCCAACCAATGTTCTTATTTATAAAAATAATTGAAATCAATGCTAAAATTATTATGTGCCCTGCTGTAATATTTGCAAACAAACGAATCATTAAAGCAAAGGGTTTTGTTAGAATACCAATCAATTCTATTGGCATCATGAAAAATTTCATTGCTACAGGAATACCCGGCATCCAGAAAATATGCTTCCAATAATTCATATTGGCAGATAATAAAGTTACAAGTAAGGTGCAAACTGATAAAAATAAAGTAACTGATATGTTGCCTGTTAAATTTGCTCCACCAGGTAAAAAAGGCACCAAACCAAGCATGTTATTCAGCCAAATAAAAAAGAAAATTGTAAGTAAATATGGCACGTACTTCTCATGTTTTGAATGACTAATATTTGCCTTAGCTATGTCATCTCGCACCATAATTATAATCGGCTCAAAGAATTTTGCAATACCTTTTGGCGCAACAGCACCATTTTTCTTATAGAAACGTGCAGTAAAAAACATCATTAATAGTATGATGCCTGAACCAAAAAATAAAGAAAGTACATTTTTTGTAATCGATAAATCTGTTGGATGAATGTTGTGAGGATGCCCGTTCTTGAACTCAAGTGCACCATTTTTTAATTTGTAAATTTCTTCGTGAAACAAAGCATAGCCTCTTGCAGCACCTTCACCAATAAAATAAGATATTTCACTTTCAGAAGAATCTGTTTTTAAAGTGACTTCTTTTCCATGGTAAAATAAACTAGAGCTAAAGGTTTTTATTCCATTATCAACTAATATTACCGGTAAATAAATTGAAGTTCCACCATGCTCGGGTCCAAAAAGATGCCATTCATGGGCATCCTTGATATGATGCATAATCATTTCGCTAACATCAAAGTCGGTCTTTTCTTCAGCTCTAAAATCAGAATAAAAACCTAGGAAAAAAAGTAGAAAACCAAAGGTCATCAAAGACTTTTTTAAGCTATTTTTGGCTTTCCTAAACTGCATAATTGCACTCAGTTTTTTAAAATTATTTGCAAAGATAGTCAAACTTTGTAAAACAACACTGAAAAAGCAAAGGGATTTTTTTAGGATTTTGAGTTCCATTTTTTGTAAAATCTTATGCCTAGCATGAGGAGAATGGCAAAACCAAAAAAACCAAGAGTAGCATAGATCCAATTGAGGTTATTTTTTAATACTACAAGAAAAACAATTATCACTAAAAATAAGGTTGCAACTTCGTTCCAAATACGTAAAGCGGTGGAAGGCCATTTATATTTTTGCTTGTTTATATCGAGCATTATTTTTTGACAAATAAAATGATAGACAATTAATAATGCTACAAAAAGTAATTTTGTGTGCATCCAAGGCATTTTTAAAAGTGATGGATTGAGCCATAGCATCCAAACACCAAAAAAAAGTGTCAGAATCATAGCAGGAGTAGTAATAATCCACCATAATTTTTTTTCCATGACACAAAATTGTTCTTGCAATATTTTTTGCTTTTCAGCATCAAACTTGGTGGATTCTATGTGATAAATAAATAAACGCACGATGTAGAATAAACCTGCAAACCAACTTACTACAAAAATGATGTGTAATGATTTTATAATATCATATGTCATACTGCAAAATTAAAGTATTCTTTAGTAAAATTTGTGCTTTTGGAAAAATGAACTTAATATTGTCTACATGTTAAAGTTCAAAATTTTATTGTTGCTTTTTCTTTTATTAAAAATAACCTCATTTTTTTCTCAAGAAAGTATGCTTTCAATCGATGGCACTTACCTTGGAAAAAATCTACTTGTCAGTAATCCCCCTCAAGCTGATGGTTTTGGTTTTTGCGTAAATAAAGTAACCGTAAATGGAGAAGTTTTACCCGCTACTATTCAAAAAGCAAATTTTGAAATTGATTTTTCATTATTTAATATAAAGTCAGGGGAACAACTCTTTATCGTCCTTGAGCACAATGATGGTTGTGTTCCAAAATTTGTCAATCCTGAGGTTTTACTCCCGAAGAGTACATTTATTTGTCAAAAAATTAGTGCAACAAAAAATGGTTTGATTTCCTGGACTACCACTAATGAAAATGAAATAATAGATTTTGCAATAGAGCAATTTAAATGGAATAAATGGGTAAAGGTTGGAGAAGTTCGTGGAAATGGAGGACAAGGATTAAATAACTATACTTTTCAGATTATAACTCATTCCGGTAAAAATAGAGTACGAGTTTCACAAATTGACAATACCGGTGTAAAGAGGTTTTCACCTGAAACATCATTCAATTCTCTTTCAGCAGTCGTCAAAAAATCTCCAGCGAAAGTGAGAGATTATATTTACTTCAAAGCAAACCAAAAAGCGATAAAAAGTAAATTTGAATTGTACGATGCATTCGGGAATTTATTAAAAGTTGGGTTTTCTGATCTTGTAGATTGTAGAAATCTCGTAAATGGCGTCTATTTCATTAATTTTGATAACACAACCGAGAAATTTATTAAGGTAGGTAAATGATAAAAAAAATCGAGCATCTTGGTATTGCAGTTAATAACTTAGATGAGGCAATACCTTTGTACGAAAAGTTATTGCAAACAACTTGCTACAAAACAGAATCCGTTTCCTCTGAAGGTGTAAACACTGCTTTTTTTCAAATCGGCGAAGCTAAAATTGAACTTTTAGAAGCCAGCGATCAAAATTCTCCAATTGCAAAGTTTTTGGCGAAAAGAGGAGAAGGATTTCACCACGTAGCCTTTGAAGTTGATGACATTGAAGAAGAACTTGCCAGACTTCAAAAATTAGACTTTATTTTACTTCATCTTAGCCCAAAAGAAGGCGCAGACAATAAAAGAATCGCTTTTATGCATCCAAAATCTACAATGGGCATGCTAATTGAACTTTGCCAAGATAATATTTCTAAGTCCTAATATTTTTATAGGAAAATCTCTAGCTTAAATTATTTTTAAGGAATATGAGATTATGACAATTCTATGACACTAATACTTGAAATGTAACGATCTTTGCAGAGAAATATATTGATTAATCTGTGCTCAAGAATCTCCACACAATTGCATTTACTCACCGGACAATGACGGTGACAAATATTGGCTTATTGCACATTGAAAAGGAAGCACAAAAAGAGCGTCTTTCAGCTCTAAAGGCAATTTTTAACTTTGAGGAATTGTATTTTTTATCCACTTGTAATCGTGTTGAATTAACATTCCTTTCAAAAGAAAAAACCAAGTTTTCTTTAACAAAAGAACTTTTAAAAACACTTTATCCTTCTTTTCAAGAAGACCAAATAGACGATTTTTCAAACTCATCAGAATATTATTCCGGTACAGAGGCGATAAATCATGCACTTTCTGTTGCAGCTTCAATTGATTCAATGATTGTTGGAGAAAGGGAAATTATTACTCAAGTAAGAACCGCCTACGATCACTGTAGAGATAGCGGTTTAACGGGTGATGTGTTGCGCTTACTTTTTCGCCATGTTATAGAAACAGCAAAAAAAGTATACACGATGACAAGTATTGCCACAAAACCTGTTTCTGTTGTTTCATTGGCTTATCACCAACTCAAAAAAATAAACCTGCCATTAAATGCGCGCATTTTAATAATTGGTTCTGGAACGACAAATACAACAATGGGGCGCTTTTTAAAAAAGCATGGCTTCCGAAATTTTGTTATTTTCAATCGCACTTTAAATAATGCGCAAGTATTAGCACATGAATTACAATGTGAGGCGTTTGCGCTAACAGAATTAGGGAATTACACCAAGGGCTTTGATCTTATTTTATCTTGTACTGGCGCTGATCATCATGTAATTTCTCCTTCCTTGTACACCGATCTTTTACAAGGTGAAACTGAAAAAAAGACAATAATAGATATCGCAATTCCACAGGACTTAAGCCCTAGCATTATAGAAAAGCATGCTGTAAATCATATTTCTGTAGATTTTCTTCAGAAAATTTCAAACCAAAATTTAAAAGAAAGAGGGAAAGAAGTTGAGCATGTTATTGAAATTATTTCGGTTGCCCTTAAAGAATTTGAATCCATTCTTAAAGAACGGTCTGTAGAAATAGCTATGAAGTCTGTGCCCAGTCAAGTGAAAGAAATTAAAAAAAATGCTGTCAATGCTGTCTTTAAAGACGAAATTGAGGGCATGGATGAACATTCAAAAAAAGTGCTAAAAAAAGTAATTGGCTACATGGAAAAAAAATACATAAGTGGCCCAATGAAATTAGCGAAGGAAATCATTTTAAAAAATGCCAATTAACCAGCATATTCGAATTGGAACCCGAGGAAGTGATCTTGCCTTGTGGCAAGCAAATTTTGTAAAAGGGGAATTGGAGAAGTTAGGTTGTACTGTTGAGGTAAAAATTATTAAAACTCAAGGGGACCTAATTCAAAATTTAAGTTTTGATAAATTAGAAGGGAAAGGATTTTTCACAAAAGAAATTGAGGAAGCCCTCATCGCAAATGAAATTGATCTTGCAGTTCACTCGCATAAAGATTTAGAGACAAGTTCACCAGAAGGCTTAATGATTGCTGCAGTATCTGATCGGGAAAATCCTGCAGAATTACTTTTGATTCGCAAAGAAGCACATGCTCCAAATGAAACTTGGGAATTAAAGAAAAATGCAGTTATTGGATCGTCTTCAGCACGAAGAAAATCGCAAGTGCTATCTCTTAGGCCAGACCTGCAAATGAAAGATTTACGTGGAAATGTCCCTACGCGCATTAAAAAATTAAGAAAAGGAGAATACGATGCTATACTTTTAGCAAAAGCTGGAGTGAATCGTTTAGGACTTGATTTAGGAGACCTGATTCAAATTAATTTATCTCCTAGAGAATTTGTTCCAGCTCCATCCCAAGGTGTTTTAGGATATCAAATTCGAACTGATGATATGGACCTTAATCTCTTGTTAAGAAACCTCAACAATGAAAAAATAGAGAATGAAATTAAGGTGGAAAGAAAAGTTCTCCAACTAATGAATGGCGGTTGTCAACTTCCACTTGGCGTTTATTTTGACGGTAAATTTGTTTTTGTTTCTTATGCTCAATCATCTTTGAATGCTGCAAGGTATTTTAAGTTTGAACAAAGTAATGATATCAACTTTGCTGAAAAAATTGTAGCGCACCTTAAAAATTTCTGAGCTGTGAAAAGGATTTTTATTTCAAAAAATGAAGATGACTTAGGTAATTTCGGGCAGTTTTGTGAAGAAAATAAATTGACTTTATTTGCAAAATCCCTCATCACTTTTGAAGCAGTAGATTTTAAATTAACAAGCGAATTTGACTGTGTGTTTTTTTCTAGTATTCGTGCAGCAACATTTTTTTTAGAAAAAAATCCAGTTTTATCAAATAAAGTAGTTTTTGCCAGTAGCGGAAAAGAAACGGCAAGAAAACTTTCTGAAATAGGTATTCCTTCTTCTTTTATTGGCTCCGAATCTGGAAATCCTGAAAAAGTAAGTCTTGATTTTGCGAAGTGGCTAGAAGGACGAAAAGTTTTATTTCCACATTCCAATCTTTCAAAGTTCTCTGCACTTCAATGCCTTAGTAAAGGCCAATTTGAAACAATACAAGTTTATCAAACAAATAGTATTCCTTCTGAGATTCCAAATTGCGATGTTTATGTTTTTACAAGTCCTAGTAATCTTTCTTCCTTTTTAACAAAAAATAAAATTCCAAAAAATGCAGAAATTGTAGCTTATGGTCAAAGCACAAAAAAACAGTTGAATTCTTTGAATATAGCTTGTTTAGTTGTTCTAAAAAATGCGACTTTAAATGATTTAAAAAAGGAATTATCAAGGTGTTTTATATTAAGAAAAGAATAAATTTTAAATGATTTTTTTTTAAAATGATTAACTAAATAAAAAAAATACTATTTTTGACCCAATAATTTAAATAACAACTAAAACAATTCTTAATTTTTTCCCTATGAAAAAAATAATTAGCTCTCTAGCCATTGCATTAACATTGACAATTGGCTTCACAGGAATTAGCAATGCACAAGATTCAACTGCTGCACAAGAAGAAGTTTCAACTGCTGCACAAGAAGAAAGTGCAACAAGCAAAACAGCAGATGAAGAGAAACTTGAATTAACATTTGTTCAAACTCTAAAACAAAAATATATTGAAGGGGATGTTCTTTGGATGACTCCCGTTTTAATTTGTATGATAATAGGTATGGCTTTGTCAATAGAACGAGTAGTATATTTAAACTTAGCTACTATCGACACAAAGAAATTTTTAAATGATGTTGATGCTGCTATGAAAGCTGGAGGAGTAGATGCTGCAAAAGAATTGTGTAGAAATACACGTGGACCTATTGCATCTATTTTTTACCAAGGTTTAGATCGTTCAGGAGAAGGAATTGACATGGTCGAAAAATCAGTTGTTGCATATGGTGGAGTTCAAATGGGTAATTTGGAAAAAGGATTATCATGGTTGCAATTATTTATTGCTCTTTCTCCAATGCTAGGATTCTTAGGAACTGTTATTGGAATGATTCAAGCATTTGATAAAATTGTTGAGGACGGACAAGTTTCTCCAACAACAGTTGCCGATGGTATCAAAGTGGCCCTTCTTACAACAGTATTTGGTTTGATTGCTGCAATTGTCTTACAAATTTTTTACAATTACATCACATCAAAAATTGATGGATTGGTTAATGAAATGGAAGATGCATCAATTTCATTAATTGATATGTTGCTTAAAAATAAATAATCGATTAAATTGATCTAAATCTTCATAAGATGAATGCGACTAAACTAAATTTAATTTCTCGGATTTTCCAATACCTTTCTATAGCAATTGGTGTTATTTTAAGTGTCTTGATTCTTATATCTGGCCCTGCTGTTACTGATGGAAAAGAAGCTTTAGAAAAGTTTCGCGAGAGTGCTGAGATGAACGCCGCAATATATTTTATGCTTTTTATTCTATTCGCTGGTGGGGCAATGGTAATAGGCTTTTTTATATTCCAAATAATTCAGAGCCCTAAAAGGACAATACTCTCAATTATAGGTATTGTTATTTCCCTAGTTATTTATATGATTTTTTACCTTTTAGGAACTACTGATACAACAGACACTTTAGCGCTTAGAAATCCTGTTTCTGACGGAGTTGTTTTAACAACTACTGCTGGATTATACACAATTGGCGTAACGCTCTTTGTGGGCTTCATAGTTATAATTGCTGGACCATTTATGGGTCGACTTAGAAAATAAAAGACCATGGCGAAAAGAGATATTCCTGAAATTAATGCTGGATCAATGGCAGATATTGCCTTTCTTTTGTTGTTGTTTTTTTTAGTGACAACGACAATGGATAAAGATCAAGCTTATATTAGAAGTATTCCCAAAAAGATTGACTTGCCGCCAATGGATAATAAAGTTCAGGAACGAGATATTTTAGCAATAAAAGCAAACAATCAAAACCAACTAATGGTTCGGAATAGTATTTTTAGAGATCCAGATAAAATTTCTGATTTCATTCTAAAATTCTATCAAACGAATGAAAAAAATAATGATGTAGCCAATAACTTTCCAATGTATTCTACAACAAGCATAAGCTTGTGTGATCAGAATATGGCTCTTTTAGAAAATCAATTGGAAGAAGCAGAGCAAAAAGGCGCAACAGATCAGGCAAAATTCTTTCAAAGCTCTTATGAAGAGTGGAATAAGAAAAAAAGGGCGATACAACTTTATGGGAAATCTGAAATTCGTGAACTAAGTGTTCAGGCTCATATTCGAATTGAAGTTCAACAAGGTACTGCATATTCTATTTTTGCGCAAATACACAATGAAGTGGAAGAAGCATTATTTGAATTGCGAGAAAAAGAGTGTAATCGTTTGTTTAGTGAACAATATTCAATTTTAAAAAGAAGAACTGCTCAAGATAGCGACCCAAAAGATAAAGATAAAATAGCACTGCTAGAAATTCTTTATCCTTCTAGGATTATTGAAGTAACTCCAAAAAATTAATAACTATGTCAAAGTTTAAAAAAGAAGGTAGTGGTGGAGCTCCAGCGATGAATACAGCCTCTCTTCCGGATATCGTTTTTATGCTTTTGTTTTTCTTTATGGTTGCAACTACTAGTAAAGAAACTGATCCTACAGTTGAATTTGAATCGCCAACTGGAAGCAAAACAATGGATTTGACACCTTACAAACAACGTTCTGAAATTGATTTTTTATACCTTGGTACTCCAAGAAATCCAAATAGAGCAAGTGCATTTAAAATGGGTTTTGCTTTGTCTTTAGACAATGTTGTTCAAGCAACAGCAGATGGATTATATCCTACAAATGCTGTAGGAAGATGGAAAAAAGACAAGTTTTCTCAAAAGCCAGCAAGAATGTCTGCTCCAATTGAAGCTGTTATTACTTGTTTGAAAGCCGATAAAAATGCTCCTTCTGGATTGATTTTTGACATTCGAAAGGAATTACAAGAAATTGATGCCCTCACTATTGCCTACTCCGTTCGGGACAAAGGAAATATCTAAGTCACAAATTTTGAGCTGATTTATACTAGGGTGCTAAAAAAACGATCTAAAATCATATTTGTAATTCGTTTATCTAAATTCACTTTTTCAGATAAATAAAACTCAAATTCAGCATCTGTAAACAAGCCTGTTACTATTCCTAATAATTGTGCACGAAAAGCTAATTGCTTGGAAGCAAATAATTTCAATTGATTTTGCTTCTTTAGTAGTGAATAATTAGCACTTACAATATATTGTACATGAACATTAGATGAGAAAAACACAATAAGTATTGAGTGTTGGTACTTTAAAATTGGGCGTATTGTTGTATTTTGAAATTGCTCAATAGGAGTTTGCTCACTTTTTTTTGTAAGAATTTCCTCTCGAAGTCCAAGTAATTTGTCATCTTTACGCATAATTTTAAATTGAATTATCCTCTTTTACTTCTACAGTTGCAGAAGGACTTACAAATTGCTGAATATAATCAACAAATCGTTCTTCTTTAGGATGCTGTGTGAAAATAAGTTGTCGGCATTTTGGGAGACTTTCAGCCAAACGCGCAATAAAACCTTTCATTCCCTTACTTATTTGTACATCCATTTGTAAAACAATAAATAATTTTAATTTGGCGATATTAAATCCATTTTGGAAATAGAGTTCACAAATCCGTTTTGTTGTGCCAACTATTACCTCAGTGCCGTCAAAAAGATCGTTTCGCTGCTTCAACTTGCTCCCTTTGTCGAAAACCAAGTCAATCGTTAAATCAATTTCTTTTGTTGCTTTTTCAAGAACTTCATGAATTGATTTCGCATCGTCATCTGTCAAACACAAAACTAAGGCACGAGGAGAACCCTCTTCTGCTTGCGGCACGAAAGCTTTAATAAAATTTGGGATTGCAGGAATATATTCTTCGGGCTTTGATATGCCAATAACGGATATTCCAGACTTTAATTTTTTTAGTATCTCGTGCTCATACGATTCCATAACTCTTTTCTCAGCTCTTTAATTTTATATTTTCTTTGTGTCTTTTAGAATCGCGCAGTGTCTTCTTTTCGATGTTTTTTTCAAAAACAGCAGTTAAATTGATGCCCGTTTGATTTGCCAAGCAGATAAGCACAAATAAAATATCTGCGATTTCATCCCCTAAATCTTGAGATTTTTCAGTTGGTTTTTCACTTTGTTCGCCATAGCGCCTAGCGACAATTCTTGCAAGTTCGCCAACCTCTTCCATTAAAAGAGCTGTATTAGTGAGCTCATTAAAATAACGAACACCAACTTTTTTTATCCATTCATCAACTACTACTTGGGCTTGATTGATCGTAATTTCAGACATGAAATCTTATTTTAATTTTGAAATAAAGGTAAGGAAATAAGAGCGAAGAACGAGTAATAAATCCAGAATAAAAATGGTGAGAAGATAAATAAAAAAAGACCTTCCATTATCCATTTCTTTTTTCGAAATTTGCTAAGAACTAAATTGATGGAAAAACTTCAAAATTTTATTGATGGGAAGTATATCTCACCTAAAAACGGAGGTTACTTTGATAATTATGAGCCTGGAACAGGGAAAGTCTATTCCTTAATTCCAGATTCTGATTCTGAAGATGTTGAATTAGCAGTAAAAGCAGCAGAGAAAGCTTTTCCAATATGGTCAAGTATGTCACTTGAAGAACGCAGTAAAATCCTTGTGAAAATCTCTGATGGAATTGAAAAAAGAATGGATGAATTTGTTGCCGCAGAGAGTCGAGATAATGGAAAACCTCTGCATTTAGCTGCACAAGTTGACATTCCACGTTCCGTTTCTAATTTTCATTTTTTTGCAACTGCAATACTACATTTTGCCTCAGAATCCCATTACATGGAAGGCACAGGAATTAATTATACAACAAGAAAACCGATTGGTCTTGTTGGCTGTATTTCTCCTTGGAATTTGCCTTTATATCTTTTTTCGTGGAAAATTGCTCCCGCTCTTGCAGCAGGGAACTGTGTGCTTGCCAAACCTTCTGAAATTACGCCCTATACTGCTTTTCTTCTTGGAAAAGTAGCACAAGAAGCTGGACTTCCAGACGGAGTGTTAAATATTATTCATGGTACTGGACCAAAAGCAGGTGATGCAATTGTTAGACACCCAAAAATTAAGGCAATTTCTTTTACCGGGGGAACACAAACAGGAGCATATATCTCACAAGCTACCGCACCGATGTTTAAAAAACTTTCTCTCGAATTAGGTGGTAAAAATGCAAATATAATTTTTGCTGATTGTGATTTTGATGATATGTTGAGTACAACTATTCGGTCTTCTTTTTCAAATCAAGGACAAATCTGTTTGTGCGGCTCACGAATATTTATTGAAAGAGCCGTTTATACAAAATTTAGAGATGCCTTTGTAGCAAAAATTATAAAAACAAAAGTTTCTTATCCTACTGATCCTGAAGCAAAGTTAGGTGCTATTGTTTCTGAATCTCATCTTGAAAAAATACTTTCTTACATAGAATTAGCGAAAGAAGAAGGTGGAACAATCTTAGCAGGCGGAAATCGCGTTAAATTGTCCGCTCCTTATGATGAAGGCTACTACTTAGAGGCAACAATAATTGAAGGTTTAGATTATACCTGTAGAACAAATCAAGAAGAAATATTTGGCCCTGTCGTTACGATTACTCCCTTTGATTCAGAAGAAGAGGTATTAATGATGGCGAATTCAACTGAATACGGATTAGCCGCAACACTTTGGACCAGCGATTTAAAAAGAGCTCATCGTGTGGCAGATAAACTCCAAACAGGAATTGTTTGGGTTAACGACTGGCTTGTGCGCGATTTAAGAACACCATTTGGAGGAATAAAATCATCTGGCGTTGGGAGAGAAGGCGGTTGGGAAGCATTGCGATTCTTTACTGAAGCAAAAAATATTTTTATTAAATACTGATATTTTTCTCACTGAAAAGCAAAGAAAAGTAGGAATTATCTTATTTCAAAATCCCTTCAAGTCCCAAAATAAAAGCATAAACTTTCGCAACTTCTAAGCGTTCATTTGACCTTCCTGAACCTCCGCCATGACCAGCATCCATATTGCAATCAAAAATCAATGGATTTGCCGAAGTTTTGTATTCTCTCAATTTTGCAACATATTTCATTGGTTCCCAATACTGAACTTGAGAATCATGATAGCCAGTTGTCACGAACATTGCAGGATAGTCCATTTTATGAATATTATCATAAGGAGAATATTTCAACATGTAATAATATGCTTCTGGGTCATTTGGATTTCCCCATTCTTCAAATTCACCAGTTGTCAGAGGAATAGATTCATCCAACATAGTAGTTACGACATCTACAAACGGCACTTGGGAAACAATACCTTTCCATAAATAAGGAGCAAGATTGACAATTGCGCCCATTAATAAACCGCCTGCACTTCCGCCTTGAGCATAAATTTTTTCCTTATCACAATATCCCATGTGTCCGATAAATTCTGCAGCATTGATGAAATCTGTAAAAGTATTCATCTTTTTTTGGAGTTTTCCGTCTTCATACCAAGTTTCCCCCATGTATTTACTCCCTCTAATGTGTGCTGAAGCAAAGACAAATCCTCTGTTTAATAAACTGATTCTTAGAGCACTGAAGCCATCAGGAATTGTATATCCATAAGATCCATAGCCATAAAGCAAACAAGGGGCTGTTTTTAAGTCGATTCCTTTTTTATAAACAATAGAAACTGGTATTTTTTCACCATCATTGGCTGTAGCCCAAATTCTTTGGGATTCATAGTTTGAAGATTTAAAGGATGGATCCATAAGCGTTTTTTCAAACCATACTTTCTTCGTATTGCTTGCCATGTTGTATTGAAAAATTGTGGTAGGAGTTGTCATTGAGTTGTAAGAGTAGAAAATCTCATCACTCGTATAATCGTCATTTAATCCTAAATTTAAAGAATATGTTTCTTCATCAATAGATATATAAGAGTCTACTCCACTTGATAAATTCCGTAATTTAATTTTTCTGAGGCCATTGTTGCGTTCATCAAGGACAAGGAAATTCTTAAATGTAGAAATCCCCTCAATTAAAGTTTCAGGATTCACAGGAATTAGAACTTGACATTGCTCTAGATTTCTAGGAAAAGATTTTGCAAATAAAACTTTTCTATTGGGAGCATCCTGATTTGAAAGAATATAAAATCCATTTAGATGGTGAGCCACTTGATACAAATGATCTTTGCGCCTTGGAAGAAATACCATTAGCGGTTCTTTTGTATTATTTGCATCAAGGAACCATGTTTCTGAACTTGTGGAACTATAGGAACTAATAAAAATATATTTATCTGTTATTGTTTTTTCCAATCCAACAGAAAATTTCTCGTCATCCTCTTGGTAAATCAAAACATCTGCTTTACTATCAGTTCCTAAAACATGCATGAACACTTGATACTCTCGAAGAGTCTGAGGATCTTTTTTGATATAATAAACTGTTTTGTTATCATTTGCCCAAACTACACCGCCACTTGTTTCTTCAATTTTATCAGCTAAATATTTGCCAGATTTGTTTTCTCGGAAAGTAATTGAATATTTTCTGCGACCTATAAAATCCTCACTCACTGCAAGTAGTTCGTTATTTGGTGAAGGCGACCAATCTGCTAAATCATAATAATCTGCATCTTTTGCTCTTTCATTTTCATCAAAGAAAACAAGCTCCTTATTTTTTTCCAATAAAATTATTTGCTGATAATCTTTTCCATCCGTATTTTTCATTTGGTATTTTTTACCATTTAAAATAAAGGGTGCAGAAACTTCATTTGGATTGATTCGCTTATCAAATTCTGTCATTAAAGAATTTATCAATGGCTGCAAGGGTTTAAAATAGTCGCTGGCGTATTCATTTTCCTGCTTTAAATTTTCTAAAACAGCTTTGCTATCACGTTCATTCATCCAATAATAATCATCAGAACGATTGTGTCCATGAATTGATAAAATTTTTGAATTTTTTGGTGCAATGAATTTCGGTGCTTGAGCGAACATATAAAGTGGAATAAATGTTATGAGAATTAATTGAAGCTTATACATAAATAGAGTTTGCCTACAAAAGTAAACAATATCTTAATCGAATGTCTTAACTTTGTAGCGTGAAGAAAATTTATAAATACCTTCTTAATAGTTTACCACGCCCACTTCTAATTCGC
Organism: Crocinitomicaceae bacterium; assembly: GCA_044358215.1. Classification (GTDB taxonomy): domain Bacteria; phylum Bacteroidota; class Bacteroidia; order Flavobacteriales_D; family Crocinitomicaceae; genus UBA952. The sequence continues at coordinate 3,040 of JBIKOE010000031.1, read as the reverse complement.
TTAAGTTATATTTTTAAAACTTTTGCACCTATACTTTACCGAGGAAACAATGTTGAATGTCCAGTTTGCGAAAAGAAATTTTCTAAGTTCTTATCCTACGGTTCAAATGTAGCACACCGAGAAAATGTTTTATGTCCTTATGATTTAACGCTAGAAAGACACCGTTTGATGTACTTATATCTAAAACAAGAAAGTAATTTTTTTACCGCCGAGAATCTTAGTGTTTTACACATGGCACCTGAGCAGTGTTTTATCGATCGCTTTAAAAAACAAAAGAATCTCACTTATTTAACTGCAGATATTGAGTCTCCAATTGCGGATCTTCATTTTGATTTACATGAAATTCCACTTGAAGACAATCGCTTTGATGTTGTTTTCTGCAATCATGTAATGGAACACGTAGAAAATCCACTTCAATGCATGAAAGAACTTTATCGTGTTATGAAAAAAGGAGGATGGGCTCTAATGCAGGTTCCTCAAGACTTTAATAGAGACCTTACTTACGAAGATGCAAGTATTACAAGTCCAAAAGAAAGAGAAAAACATTTCTGGCAGAAAGACCATTTACGCCTATTTGGGAAAGATTATCCTCAATGGTTAGAAAAAGCTGGTTTTACGGTCGATGAATTTGATTTAAACAAGCATTTTGACAAAAATGAAATTAATCGTTTTCGCCTTCTTCAAGGAGAAATTTTGTACATTGCTAAAAAATAACAAATGAAACACTACATTCTTATATTGCTAACTTATTTTTTTACTTCTGGTTTCTCACAAAAAAACCTATTTGTTACTATCGCCCCCCAATTTAATGGTGTCGATTTGCAAATGAATACGCAATATACTGCTGCAGATGGAAAAGTGCTAAAATTAGATCACTTTGATTATTACATTTCAAATATAATTATTACACATGATGGAGGACAAACAACCAGTGTTGAAACTCCGGTATTTCTTGTTGAGCCACAAAATCATGTACTATATTTAGGATATAGAAATTGGAATGACATTGAAAAAATAAACTTTTTAGTTGGAGTTCCAAAACCTATGAATACACAAAATGGTTCTGAAGCAGCAGATATTTCTACTTATCCAGAAACTAATCCCTTAAGTTTTCAGTCTCCCTCAATGTATTGGGGATGGCAAGCAGGATATATGCACATGATAATTGGAGGATATTCCGATGGGAATAATGATGGAAATCCTGAATCCTATTTTGAAATTCATAATTTAGGGAATACCAATCAGCAACAAGTTGAGATGAACATTATAGAAACTAATACTTCTTCAGAACAAATAGATCTTAATATCATTTGTAATGTAAACCGATGGGTAGAAAGTATTCCCTTGAGTACTATTGGAGTTCTTCATGGAGAAAATGGCGTTAATGAAACTATTTTACAAAACGTACTTTCTAAGACTGTATTTACTCAAAGTGCCACTGCTACAATTCAAGATATAAATCCCCTAGTTTTTAATTGCTTCGGAAAAAAAAATGGGCTAGATATAAATTGGGCTAATTTAGAAAATGGGAAATCCATTAAATTAATAGATCAAACTGGTAAAGTTCAAAAAAGTGCAGAAAAGGAAACAGCATCTGGTTCACTGTCTTGGGATAACTTAAGTTCGGGGTTTTATTTTGTAGAACTTTTGAATACAACCAATCAAATTGTTATGTCTAAAAAAGTAATGGTCTACTAATTTTCCATTTTTTTTATGAAATCGCCTGTTGTACTTTTATGTATATTTTTAGTAAGTGGCTTCATTCTTATTCGATGTCATGTCGTAAAAACAATTGATCCAAACTTAGTAATTGTGGTTCCTACTCCAACTGATAATTTACAGTCGGATGCAAAAATAGCTTTGGGTAGAAGTTTATTTTTTGACAAGCGCTTGTCCTTAGATAGCACTATTTCATGTGCAACATGCCACGACCCCAAAAAAGGTTTTAATGATCAATTACGGAAAAGTATCGGCATAAATGGACAGGAAACAGAACGAAATGCTTCAAGTATTCTAAATGCGGGATTTTTAAAAACTGCAATGTTTGATGCCCATTTAGCAACATTGGAAATGCAAGTAATTGTTCCCCTTCAAGAAAAAACAGAAATGGGACACAATATGAAGGAACTTATTCCTCAACTTAGAAAAATAAAGGAATACCAAGAGGCTGCAAAGAAAATTTTTAACCGCGATTTTGATGCTTACGTATTAACTCGGAGTATTTCTGCATTTGAGCGTTCTCTTGTTTCTATGAACAGTCGCTTTGACCAATATCAAAATGGGAATAAAAATAGTTTATCAAAAGATGAACTTGCAGGATGGAAACTGTTTTCGGAGAAACTATATTGTATCGCTTGTCATACACAACCCTATTTTACAACATTTGTTGCTGAAAACAATGGTTTATACGCCAGTTATAATGGAAAAGAAGACCAAGGGCGCTTCCGTATTCACAACGATTCGTCAGATATTGGAAAATTTAAAGTTCCGTCATTGAGAAATGTTGCCTTGAGTTTTCCATACATGCATGATGGAAGTATTTCCTCATTAGAGGATGTAATAGAGCACTATTCAAAAGGAGGAAATAAACATCCTTTACAGCACAAAAATATTGTAGAATTTAAGATTAGTTCAGATGAAAAAAAACAATTAGTTTCTTTTTTGAAATCTTTAACAGATACATCCTACATTCAAAGAATGAATTTCTAAAAGATTATTCTTTGATAAATCGTGTTGAGTAAGGTCTATCAGATTCATCGATACAAGTAATGAAATACAAACCTGGAAGTAAATCTGCAACATCGATTTCTCCAAGAAGATTTATCGCCCTTGTGCCAATAGTCTGTCCGCTTGAGCTCGTAATAGTAATATCCTTTATAATTGCAGAATTTAAGGACTGAACTTTTATGGTTGTTCCGGCTGGATTTGGATAAACACTAAGTAAAGATTCTTGATTTTCTGCTAAGCCTAACTCTGAATTATCCTTGTAAACACGAATATAATCGATTTGCATTTCTGCAGGAAAAATAGTGCTTGTAGA
>JBIKOE010000030.1:0-22971 GCA_044358215.1 Crocinitomicaceae bacterium | reverse complement strand
AAAGAACACCTGCAGCTACGTTGTTAATAGTTACAGTAAGCACATTAGATGTAGCTGAACAAGGAATACCGTTTAGTGTGCTTGTACTAACAACTTGATAATAGGTAGTAGTTGTCAAGCCACTTGGTGCATCATAGGTTGCGCTAGTTGCGCCCGCAATATTTGTAAACCCCGCAATATTACTTGTAGTAGAAGATTGCCATTGGTAGCTTAAGGCACCAGTTCCTGTAGCTGCAGTAGTAGCAGTAAAGGCAGCAGGATTACCTCCAGCACAAATGGTTTGGTTGTTTGAAATGCTACTAGCCAATACTTTATTAATATTAATAGTGAGAAGAAATGTATCTGTGGGACAAGAATTGGATGGAGCAGTTGCAACTACAGTATATAAAACGCTTTGAGGAGGACTAACTACATTACTGGTTAAGGTTTGAGTCGTCATGCCTGTTCCGCTAGTTTCACCAGTAACATTCGGATTGTCAATAACTGTCCATGAGTATGTTGTTCCAAAAGGAATTATGGAATTAGGAGGCACATTGGTAAGACTGACCATAAAAGTACTGCCATTACAAATAGTTTGGTTTAAATTAGGAATAATTAAAGCAGGAACAACCGTTACGGTTACGGTAAAAGGGGCTCCCGAACAACCATTTACAGTCGGAGTAACGGTGTAAATAACAGTTTGACTAACATTAGTTGAATTAATTAGTGCACCCATAATTGTATCATTTGTGCCTCCCGTTTCTCCAGTAACATTAGCATTTGGCACTACAGTCCATGTATAATTCGTGCCAACTGGAACGATTGTATTTGGAGGAGTATTTATTGGGGCAATACTAAAGTTACTTCCTGTGCAAATAGTAGTTGTTTGATTTGGAATAACAGGAAGTGGATTTACAATTATAGTTTGGGTTTCATTATCATTACCACATGAAGTATTACTTGCATCTAGTGAAACGTAGTAGGTCCCAGCCTGTGTAAATTGAACACTTAGCTGGTTACTTCCGTTAACGGGTGTACTGTTAAAAGGATCTCCCATTGAACCACTTGTTAACACATACCCGGCTCCACTTCCTGCAGGTGAAAAATTAATACTCCAACCAAAATTATAGACATCACTGCAGGCATTATTGATAATGGATAAACCTGGGGTTGAATTATTTGTAAAGGTGATGGATTGGTTTTGACAAATCGTAGTGGATGGAGTGCTTGTAAAAGACGCATTTGGGAGGGAGCTAACATTAAATGGGCCAATTGTACTTTGAGTTGGGTTTGTACTAGGGCATGTATTAGTTGCGGAAACGCTTATTGTATAAGATTGTGGCCCGGAACCAACACAAGTACTTGGCAAATAGGAGTGAGGAATACCATTTGGAAGAAGCGGAAGGTTTGGATAAATATAAGTGCTGGTGGGTGTTCCATCACCCCAATCAATCAGATAGGTATTTCCTGGAGTTTGGTTTATAAAATTTAAAACATAGTTTAAAGGACTACATTGAGTTTGTGCTGTTGTTGTACCTAAAGAAATAGCTCCGCCACCGTAACTCATTATGCAGTAATAGGAATAAACACAACCGCTTGGAAGGGTAACCATATAAAGCATGTTATAGGAACCCGGTGTGTTGTAATGTGATAGAGGTGTAGTACCATTTAGATTTTGTTGGCCTGGAAAAAGAAAAGTAGGTAATAATGGATTAGAAGCTCCGATAGAAAAAGTTGTCGATAGTGCTCCGGTACCTGTCGTGCCCCAATTTATAGTAGCAGAAGTTCCTGCAGGCATAGAATTGGCATTTGTAAGACTTATCGTCGGACCCGGCCCAAATTGAGTAGCTTGACAATTATTACCTGTTCCTTGATATACTGGAATACCATTAAAAAAAGTCATTTGAGTACCATTTGCTGGTCCAACAGTAGGTATTATTGCTGGTGCAGCAGATACATTCACAGTAACGGATGTCTGTGTTAAGGCAGTTCCCGCACTTGAAATATTAAATGTGACCGTGTATAAACCAGGAATGGCATAATTAATTCCAATCGGGCCTGGTATGGCCGACGTTTGCCCATTACCAAAATCCCAAGAATAAACTGCAGGAGCGAATAATGAAGCAGGGTTAACGGTTGAATTAAAAAGAATAGTAGATCCAGCACAAATATTAATGCTACCACTAGTTGCAGCTGGGATGGTACTAAATGTTGCCGCCTGAGAAAAAACCTGCCCCCACTTTGATAAGAAAATTAAAAATAAAAAAACTGCAAATTTGCTAAATGGCTTATTCAATAGATCCAATTTGATAAATAAAGGTATAAAGTTACTATTAATGAATTTAAGACGCACTAAGAATCATTAAGTTGCCTTTAATTAATATTAAAAAAATAGTGCTTATCTTATTCTTGAACTAAGAAGGAATCACTTTGTAAACTTATACCCAACACTTCTTATCGAATGAAAAAATTGGGGATTTCGAGGATTTTTTTCAAATACTTTTCGGAAAACTAAAATGTAGTTATCAATTGTGCGAGCAGTTGGATAGGAATCTTTTCCCCAAACGCGGTCTAATATTTCATCTCTGGAAACTACTTTTCCTTCTTTCTCTTGAAATAATTGAAGTAGCTCAATTTCTCGTTTAGAAAATAGGTGCACAATTTCATTCTCTAATGATCTAACCTCAAAAGTGTTAAAATCAACTTCTAATGCTCCAACTTGAAGTAATAAATCTATTTGTTCCCCTTCTTTCTTTGTAAGAATTTTGACTTTCAGAATGAGTTCTTCCAAATCAAAGGGTTTCGGTAAGTAATCATTTGCACCAATTTTTAATCCTTCAATTCGATCTTGTGTTGTTCCTTTTGCAGATAAAAATAAAATAGGAGCTTGACTTTTCTGTCGAATAATTTTACACAAATCTAAGCCACTAATTCGAGGGAGCATTACATCTAAGATAAATAAATCGTAGTCTATTTTTAATTCAAAATGTTCTTTTGCTAAGCCACCATCACGAATTGCAAAGACATCATAGCCATCTAATTCTAAATTAAAATGAATCATTTCTATCAAGCTCAGCTCGTCTTCAACTAAACATATTGTAGTTTTTCTTGTTAATCTATTCACTTTTTTTATCTTTATAAAAGTGAAATTACTAAAAGCTTTCAAACTATGAAGAAATTACTACTCTCCTTTGCAATTTTATTCTTTTCCGCTAATTTTTTATCTGCGCAAAATGATTTCGTGCACCGTCAAAAATTTGTCCTTGATAACAATGTTCCTGTTAAAATGATTGCAGCCCCTGATTTAGAAGCGCTTCACTTGGAGGATATACAACGGGACAAACTTGGCTTGCTTTATCGAATTGGTCTTGCCTCAACGGTAAATATTACACCATTAAATTCTGGTATTTGGACAACATTGCCCAATGGCGACCGCAAATGGCAATTAGTTGTTAAGTCATCTGGTGCAGAGGCATTGAGTTTCTTATTTGAGACATTTAAACTTTATGGAGCTTCTACTTTAGTAATTACAGATCTCAACGGTAAATTAGTTCATAATCCATTAACTTCAGATGATGTAGAATCTCATTTTCGGCAGCATGCAGCGCTTTGTTTTGGAGATGAGCTACTACTTACCTTAATTGAACCAAAATATACACAAACCTCGGAACTTTTTTTAGACCGTGTAATGTATAATTATCGTTCTACAGGCAATCCAAATTTTCAAAAAATTAATGAGTCAGATCCCTGCCAATTAAATGTAAATTGTTCGCCAGTAGGTGATTTATGGCAAGATGAAAAAAAAGGGGTTGCTAAAATTTATATCATTGAAGGAAACTTTGCTGGCTCTTGTACGGGTTCACTAATTAATAATACAAGTCAAGATTGCAAACCTTATTTTTTAACAGCATTGCATTGTGGAGTTTCTGCTACAACGGCAAATATGACACAATGGAAGTTTTATTTTAAGTATGAGGCTCCGTCTTGTACCAATCCTTCAACAGCAGGTACTTTAGATGATTATTTTATCACTGGTTGTCAAAGAATTGCTGATTCCGGAGATAATGGTGGAGATTCTGGTTCAGATTTTTTACTTGTAAAATTGGGCTCCTCCACAAATGAAGCAACTATTATTAATAATTTGAAATCTGCAAATTTTTCTGCTTACTGGAATGGCTGGAATGCAAATACCACATCTACAACAGGCGGTGTCGGAATACATCATCCATCAGGAGACATTAAAAAAATATCAACGTTTTCAGGATCAACAATTTCTGCTGGTTGGAATGGTAATGGGTTATCATCTCATTGGCGACAGAGTTGGACATCAAATTCTAATGGGCATGGTGTTACCGAAGGTGGGTCTTCAGGGTCACCTCTCTTTAATAATAGCCAGGGTTATATAATTGGAACTTTGACAGGTGGAAGCTCAACTTGCAATAGTCCGACATCTTTCGATTATTATGGTAAAATGTCTTACCACTGGATATCAAATGGGACAGAAAATAACCTTAGATTAAAACCATGGCTTGATCCAACAAACTCTGGAGTTTTATCGCTTAGTGGCTCATCTAATCCCTGTACTTCCTTGACTGGGTTTCTTGAAAATGAATTATCAGCTATTACAATCTATCCGAATCCTAGTTCTGATATTTTGAATATAGATTTGAGCTCTGCAAACGAAGAAATACAATCTATTTTTCTTGTTGATATTACAGGAAAGTTAATTCAAACCATTGATGTGCATGAAAATGCGCTACTTAAATTAAATCTTTCCTCATTTGCATCAGGCTTATATTACATAAAAATAAGTTCTGCTACAAATACTATTGTAAGACAAGTTGTTAAGAAATAAGATAAATTATTTTTCGTTTTAAATGCCCTCATGTCAAAAACTAAATCAGCATTCTTTTGTCAAAACTGTGGTAACGAAGCACCAAAATGGCTTGGAAAGTGTCCTTCTTGTCAAGAATGGAATACTTTTATAGAGGAAATTATTGATAAATCACCAAAACAATCACTTCCTTTTTCTTCAGATTTAAAATCCTCAAAACCACTTTTAATACAAGAGGTTATTCAAGAAAAAGAAGAAAGGATTGTAATCCAAGATTCTGAATTAAATACTGTTTTGGGTGGCGGAATTGTTCCTGGATCAATTGTGTTATTGGGAGGCGACCCTGGAATTGGAAAATCAACTTTATTGTTGCAGCTTGCAATTACGGAATCTTTGAAAGTTCTTTATGTGTCTGGAGAAGAAAGTGATCGACAAATTCGAATGCGTGCAGATCGCTTGGGACTGAAAAATGAACGTTGTTATTTATTAACAGAAACAAATTTGAATAGTATCTTAACTTATGCAACAGAAATTAGACCTGATTTAGTTGTAATAGATTCTATTCAGACACTTTTTTCTGGAAATATCGAAAGTTCACCCGGAAGTATTTCACAAGTTAGGGAATGTACTGCTCAACTACTTCGTTATGCAAAACAAACTGGAACTCCTGTTTTTTTAATTGGGCATATAACAAAAGATGGTGCTATTGCAGGTCCAAAAGTTTTGGAACACATGGTGGACACTGTTTTGCAGTTTGAGGGAGATAGAAATCATATTTATCGCTTGCTTCGAGCTATTAAAAATCGTTTTGGATCAACCAATGAACTTGGGATTTATGAAATGTATGGATCGGGACTTCGCCCAGTTGAGAATCCTTCTGAAATATTGGTAACAAATAATGATCATGCGCTAAGTGGTGTTTCAATCGCATCATCTATCGAAGGTTTGCGTCCTCTTTTAGTGGAAGTTCAAGCGCTAGTTTCTACTGCAGCATATGGAACTCCTCAGCGATCATCTACTGGATTTGATTCTAAAAGATTAAATATGTTACTTGCTGTTTTGGAAAAAAGATGTGGCTTTAAACTTGGAGCAAAGGACGTTTTTTTAAATATCGCTGGTGGAATAAAAGTTGATGATCCTGCAATTGATTTAGCAGTTGCGATGGCTGTACTTTCTTCCAATGCAGATTTACCAATTCCTAAAACAACAACTTTTGCTGCAGAGATTGGTCTATCTGGTGAGGTGCGACCAGTAAATCGCTTGGAACAACGAATTAGTGAGGCAGAGAAGTTGGGCTATGATAAGATCATTGTTTCTAAGTACAACAAGGATGTTAATTCCAAAAAACACAAAATCGAAATCGTTTTATGCACAAAAATAGAAGATGTTGTCCGAAATGTTTTTTCTTAATATAAACCTTGTTTAATAAGCAATAATAATGGCAAAATTAGCATTGGTCCCAACTCCTATCGGAAATTTAGAAGATATTACACTTCGCGCTATTCGGTATTTAAAGGAGGCAGATATTATTTTTGCTGAAGACACGAGAGTTACTCAAAAATTACTCAAGCACTTAGGTATTCAGCAAAAAGTAATTTCATTTCATGCGCACAATGAACATCGATTTTTGGAAAAAAGCGTGCAAATTGTTGAAGAATCTGAACTCGCGGTTTTAGTTTCAGATGCTGGAACACCAGCAATTTCTGACCCTGGTTTTTTATTAGTTAGGGCCTGTCTTCAAAAAAATATTTCAATTGAATGCCTACCAGGTCCGAGCGCTTTAATTCCGGCAATTGTTGGGAGCGGTTTTCCCTGTGATAAATTTATTTTTGAAGGATTTCTCCCACATAAAAAAGGCCGTCAAACGAGATTAAAAGAATTGAGCACGGAAGAAAGAACTATTATTTTTTATGAATCTCCACATAGATTATTAAAAACATTGGAACAAATGCTTCCTTTTTTTTCTGAATCACGACAAATTTGTGTAGTTCGGGAATTATCAAAAATGTTTGAAACATATCATAGAGGAACTTTGTTGGAACAAATTGCATATTTCAAGGAAACAGCCCCAAGAGGCGAAATTGTGCTTTTAGTGCATGGAGTAGAGTAAAAAAGACCAAAAAAAATTTAATCATCAATTTTATTTTTGAGTGTTCGCAATCGTACCAGTAAATTACTTGAATGTTGAAAATCAAGAATTTAATCAAAGTGAGGGCTATTTGGTGAATAGTAACGAAACTAATTTCGGCCTTGAATTTCTTGGTTTTAGCTACTGAACTGAAACTGTTAATTTTTAAAATTTCTGAAAGAACATTTTTAAAAAATTTAAGTTTAAGAAAGGAGTTAAAATTGTTCGCTACGATTTATAAATACATGTATTACAATAATTTGCGAACAAAAAGAAATTCAGAGCCTTGATTTTTTGATTCTTGACTTGTACTGAGCTTGTCGAAGTATCAAGGAAAAAGAATGGCAAAATGAAAATATTAGCTCAATTTGGGATTTTCATTAGGATTATAATTTTAAATATTGGTGGTAAGAAAGCGAACACTCAATTTTATTTTATCTCTTTATTTGGTAAATTACCCTTAATTTTGATTGTGAGATTTAAAGAAGTAATTGGGCAACAAAAACTAAAAAGTGACCTTATTCGCGCAGTATTAGCCGATAAAATTAGTCATGCACAATTGTTTGGTGGACAAGCTGGTTTTGGCACACTACCTCTTGCTTTGGCATATATTCAATTTTTATTCTGCGAGCAAAAACAAACAGATGATAGTTGCGGAGAATGTGCCTCTTGTCAAAAAGTAGAAAAACTTCAGCACCCAGATTTGCATTTTGCATTTCCAATTGTGCCGAATGAAAATTCAAATAAACCATCAATTTCCGATGATTTTATTTCCGATTGGCGTGAACAAATAAGAGAGAATCCCTATTTTAATTTAGTAGATTGGACAAAAAAAATAGATGTCAAGGAACGCAAAGCGGTAATTAAAGTCGATGAGAGTAAAGAAATTCTTAGAAAATTAAGTTTAAAATCTTTTGAAGGCAGTTACAAAATCATGTTGATTTGGAATCCTGAAGAAATGAATCCGGCTTGTTCTAACAAACTTCTAAAAATTTTAGAGGAGCCACCTGCACAGACTTTATTTTTGTTGGTTTCAGATAAACCAGATTATTTATTGCTCACAATTCAATCGCGTACACAGAAAATTCGTGTTCCAAAAATCGAGTTAGCATTATTGAGTAAATACTTGCAAGAAAAAAATCAATTGACTTCAGTTCAAGCAGATTCTATTGCATCATTTGCAGAGGGCAATTTATTGCTTGCAAAAGAATTTATGGAAGCTTCAGTAAATCAATCTATTTATGTTGATTTATTTATGGTGCTGATGCGTGTATGTTATAAAAAAGATGTAATCGCAATGATGGATTGGGCTGAAAAAATAAGTGTAGAAGGGAAAGAGACGCAAAAACTTTTTCTAATTTATGCGCTTCACATGTTTCGTCAAAGTAATATCAGTAATTATATTGGAGATAGCATGATGAGAGTATCTCAAGAAGAAGAAGAATTTCTTGTAAAATTTGCACCCTTTATTTCTGGCAATAATATCCGAGAATTTATAGGCACTTTCGATGATGCTTACTATCATTTAGAAAGAAATGCCAATTCAAAAATTTTATTTACGCAACTTTGTTTTCAGGTTATGCGATTTATTCATCAGGCATAACAGTTCAATTTTCTGTATGAATTTTTTGTAACTTTACACTTAAATAATTTCAAAAAATGGGATGTGAGTCGTGTGGTACTAGTAGTGGTGGAACTCCAAGAGGATGTAAAAATAATGGCAATTGTAGTAGTGGAGGGTGTAATAAATTAGAAGTATATGACTGGCTTGCTAACATTTCTTTACCAGCTGGTCAACAAGCATATGATATTGTAGAGGTTAGGTTTAAAAACTCAAGAAAAAACTTTCATAGAAACACTTCTAATTTAAGCTTGCATGCTGGCGATATTGTAGTTGTCGAATCTTCTCCAGGATATGATATTGGTGTTGTATCCGTAGTAGGAGAACTAGCAAGAATTCAAGTTTTAAAAAAAGAGCCAACTTTGAAGCCTTTTGATATTAGAAAAATACTAAGAATTGCTAATCAGACAGAAATTGATTTGTGGATTAAAGGACGTTCTTTGGAAAAAGATTTGATGTATACCTCACGAACACTTGCATTAAATTTAAAAATGCAAATGAAAATTTCTGATGTAGAATACCAAGGAGATTTAAGTAAAGCAACATTTTATTACACTGCAGAAGGCAGAATTGATTTTCGACAATTAATAAAAGACATGGCCTCCGAATTTAAAGTGCGTATTGAAATGCGACAGATTGGATCTCGGCAAGAAGCTGCCAGATTAGGTGGAATTGGCTCCTGTGGAAGAGAATTGTGTTGTACTACATGGCTTACTGATTTTCGTACAGTTTCTACTTCGGCAGCTCGTTATCAGCAATTATCATTGAATCCTCAAAAATTAGCAGGACAATGTGGAAAATTAAAATGCTGCCTCAATTATGAGTTAGATATGTACTTAGATGCAATAAAATCATTTCCTAAAACAGAAACTAAATTACAAACAGAAAAAGGTGAAGCATTTCACTTTAAAACAGATGTTTTTAAACGCTTATTGTGGTATGGATATCGTGGAGAAACAGGATTAATTGCTTTGAGTCCAGAAAGAGTTAAGGAAATTATAAAAATGAACAAAGAGGGAGTTAAGCCTAAGGATTTATTGGAATTTGTTAAAATTGAGAAAATTATAGAGTTGGGGTATTCCAATGTTGTTGGTCAAGATAGCTTGACACGCTTTGAGAAAAATTTCAAGAAAAATCCAAGTTCTAATCAGAATAGGAATAAACAATACAGGGGCAATCAAAATAAGAACAAGCCAAATAATTCTTCAAAAGGAAATAATGCGTAGTCTTTTCATTTGTATATTACTTGTATCTCTTTTTTCGTGTAATGACGCTCCTTTTTACACTAAATCATATTCTTTTAAAAATAATTCTTGGTCAAGAAGTGTTAAACCCAAATTTATTGTTGATATAAAAGACACTAATCTCTTATATGATTTTATTGTTACACTCAGAACTACTACTTCATACAAATATAATAATCTGTGGATTTTTTTAAATTCGACTCCTCCAAACGGATCTCCGGTTCGGGAACCTTTTGAGATAAAAACGTGTTATCCCGACGGCTCTTGGATTGGAAAAAAAACGGGCTCAATAGTTCAGCATACCTTAATTTTTAAAAGAAGAAAAGTACCATCTCGTGGAAAATATAAATTTATATTAGAACAAGGAATTACTCAAAAATTAATTGATGAGGTTTTGGATATCTCCTTTGAGGTAAAGCTTGTAAAATAAACTATTCGTGCGCTTTCGAAAATTAAATTTTGAAGAATTAAAATCTTTGGAAAAAGAATTCAAGGAATTTCTTATAATTAATCATATACACGATGAAGAATGGCGCAATTTAAACAAGGAAACTCCAGAAAAAGTCTCTGCGCTTGTCGAAGTTTTTAGCGATACTGTTCTTTTAAAGGTCTATGGAAAAATAAGCTATCTTGAATTTTATGGGGAAGATATCTTGTCGTTTTTTAAAATAGACAAAGAGTGGATTAATAGTATTCACATTCAAGTTAGTAACTCTGGGTATGAATTACCAAAACAAATTGATGAAATTCTTACATATCCGGAGAAATTCAAAGTTCATAAAGGAAAAAAAAAGCTTGTCAATTTTATGGAAGATGAAGTTCATCAACTTGTTTTAAAAGGCTGTTTCGTTGGGACAGAAGATTCTTGGCATGCAATAGAAAATTTATTAAAATAGAAGGGAAAGATAAATTTCTTAGTTAGCAAAATATCATTATTTCTGCTTTAAGCCATCTTTTTTTGTTTTTTAACGTTAATAGAATTAAATTTGATAGATTATTTTACTTAAGTTTTATTATTATGAAGTTATTTTTAGGTTTTGTTGCAACAATATTTTTAGGTTTCATGATGAATTCCTGTATAAAACACGAAGTAATTCCTCCTCCGGTTTCCACTGTAGATTTAAATTCTAGCTTCGAGGCTGTTATAAATGGAACTGATGTAGAATGGACGCAAAATGTTGAGGGTTACAAGTCATATACAAATACATCTTCTATTTATCTTCCTTCTCCTCAATTATCTAAGAAAACTTTTGAATCAGAAATGTCTTCTATTTACTCTGAGCAAGCTATTAATTTAACTTTTGGATCATTAACATGGGATGTGTCCTCAAATATTGAACCTACTTTATCGATGTTTAATAATTTCCATTCAAATAACTCAGATGCCCCTATAGTATTCAAAAATTATTCTTCTGCATCAACTTTACCATCCTCTATGTTAGGTGTTGAAGTTGAATACATTGATAATAATGGTGTTTCTTGGATTTCTCGTGAATCTGATATTAATCAGTTTGCAGAGTTCACGATATTAGATCAAGATTCTGATAACACAGGCGACTATTCTTTGTTTTTGTGTGAGTTTTCTTGTAAGGTTTGGAGAATTAATCCTCAAACTTTATTAGACGAATCGATAACGATAAATACTGCAAAATATACGGCTTGGTTCAAACGCTAAGAGCTACTAATTTACTTTTTCTGAAATGAGTGATTCACTCAAAATAGCTATAATTGGTGATTATAATTTTACATATAATTCTCATCATGCAACAAATTTATCACTTGACCATTCCCTAGAGTTATTAGAAGTAGAAATCAATTATTATTGGATTAAAGTAAATGAGGCAGTTAAGAATAAGCCAATATATTTTGATCAATTTGATGGTATTTGGATTGCTCCTGGTCCTTTTCAAAATATATTTTTCCTCAATGGAATTTTCAAAATACTAATTGCGAAATCAATTCCAATATTAATTACAGGGGAATCATTTAAGTTATTTATTGAATTTTTAGTTGCGATCAATCAATTAAATTCTCAAGGAGAAAAATTAATTTCTGAAAATTTAGTAGCTGGAAGTCAATTTGAGAGGGTGAGTATTTTTCCACAAACGAGCGAATATCAAAAAATGTATGAGAATTTTAGTTCGATTGAATTAACTTCTTCTCGTTTTAGTTTATACCCTCAATTGATTGAACAATTAAAAGGAGAATTTATTGAAATTCTTGGATTAAATCAATTTGATGATCCTGAAATTATTTGTTTAGTGAATCATCCGTTTTTTTTAGCGTGTGCTTTCTGCCCCCAAATTTCATCTACTCGCGATATTCCCCATCCGATTATTTTTAAATTTTTGAAGATGACAATAGAAAAAAATTCAGCCTCAAAGCTTGTAAATTAGACTTCTTTTAATTCATCTATTTCAGAATAATAAATAAAAATCCTGGCTTTTCGGTCATACATACTTTCAACGATACTTTGGTATGTTTCAAGTTGCAGCTGGTGCTCTTTATTTTCTTTCCCAGTTTTAAAATCTAAAATTATTATTTCATCTGCCTTAACAATAATTTTATCTGGCCGTTTAGATAAACCCTCTGCAAACAAAATCAATTCTTCATTAATGATTTCAATTGCTCCCTCAAACAAATGGATTTTCTTAGAATGCTCAAAAAATGTTCGTGCAGTAGCTATTAATTTTCCACTAAATGCACTGTCAATTTCACCTTTTGTTATTAAATTCTCAATTGTTAATTCAAGAGAGTCAATAGTTTCACACTTTGACATCAACAAGTGGAAATAATTTCCAAATAGCTGTTCTTCTAATTGTTCACCCTCTCTTTTTTGTTTTTTGAAAACAATATCGGGATACCATAAGCGATCTTTTAATTCAAGTGGAAGGTAGAAAAACTCTTCTTTTTTTTCTTCTTGATTCTCTCTTTTCTTTTCTTCCCCTGCAAGGTATCTTAGGGCTCCATTTTCTAGACTTGTACAATTCATTTTTTCTAATGCTAGGTGCAAAACGCTTCCTAATTGATTTTTTTTAAAATAATTCAATGCGTAAAGTCGCTCAATTGGTCTTGTCAAACCAACATAAGCTAGGTTAAGTTTATCAAGAAATGTAAGCTCTTTTTCGTTTAGACTAAAAGCTGCAATCTCAGGAATAATGCTATTGGAGTTTGCATTTCCATAAATTAATTTACCGCTGGCTTCCACAAGGAATTTTGAACTTTGATGAATTGAAGTACTAAAGTCTAATTTTGGAATAATGACTACAGGAAACTCAAGCCCTTTTGATTTGTGAACGGTCATTATTTTAATTGCTGCATCTGCTTCGGGCATTTGCAACGCTATTTTTGCTTTATTATCTTTATAATATTCTAGGAAGTAGCCAATATCTGCTTGCCTTGAAATTTGGTAATTAAAAACAACATCAATAAAATGATGAATATATGGTTCTTGCGTTTCTTGCCAATCCATCATTTTTAAAAACTTTAAGCATAAATCGTAGAGATTTTCATAGGGAGTGTAAAATTCTTCTTCACTTCCAAAATGCTCGCACAAGAAAAGTTTGTCTTTAAAGATTCGCCTTGTTTTTCCACTGCTATCAATAATAGTTTCAAAGTAGGATAGGTATTTTTCTGTACTCCCCTTTTTTGCAATTCTAAAATACAATTCTGCAAATCTTCTAGCCTCCGTTTCTTGTGATGGCCGAGCTCGTCTTTTAAAATAAGACACCATTAACTGAACTTTAGCATCTCCAGAAATTAAAAGTGAATCAAGAGAAACCACTTTGTATTTTAGATCTGTTAATGCTCGCGCAAAAAAATTGCCGGTGTCATTTTTTTCAGTTAAGATGCAGATGTCTCCGAAGGAAAAACCATCATCTTTACATTTTTCAATGCGCGCAACAATTTCGTCAACTAAATATTCTAATTTAATTTCTTGTTGAAGTGATATTATTTCTACAAATCCTTGTTTTTTTGATTGTGGATTTTGACATACTGTAGCATAGTATCGTTGCGTATTTTCCGTCACAAAATCATGTAGGTTTGTGAATAAAGCATTGTTAAAGTTGACAATTTCACTCGCTGATCGATAATTATTTAGTATGTCTTGTTTGACACCGAGGGCATTAAAATACTTAGAGGTTTTAGTTAATCTCGCATTATTTTCAGGATTGTAAATTTCGGGTAAGGCAATAAATTGATCTGCAATTCCATTATTGAATCGGTAAATTGATTGCTTTGCATCTCCAACAATAAGATTTTTTCGTTTATTGGAAATAGATTCATGAACTAAGGGGATGAGGTTTAACCACTGAAGTCTTGAGGTATCTTGAAATTCGTCGAGTAAGAAATGCTCCAATCGTGTCCCTAATCGCTCGTAGATATATGGTGCATCTTCGTCTTGTACAAGTGAACCGATTAATTTATTAAACTCTGAAATTCTAATGATTTGCTCGCTATTTTTCAAGTCATTTAATGCTTCGGAAACAAATTGAAGTAATGCGATGTTATAAAAGTTGGCTCGAAATTTTTTTAGTAAAAGTATCTGAGGTTGAAGATCTAAGAAGAGTTCATTTAATGCAAGTAATTTTTCTCTTAATTCTGTTGGAAAAAACTTTTTCTCAGAAGGTTCTTTACAATGATTTAGAATTGTATCTGTAAAAAGTTGCCCATTGGTTTTTTTTTCGGGGAAATCAGATAAGTTAGTAAGCTGCATAAAACTATTATAGCTAT
Source organism: Crocinitomicaceae bacterium (assembly GCA_044358215.1). Lineage (GTDB taxonomy): Bacteria > Bacteroidota > Bacteroidia > Flavobacteriales_D > Crocinitomicaceae > UBA952. Next base: position 8,431 of record JBIKOE010000030.1, on the reverse strand, counting down.
TAGATTTTCCGGGCAATTCATCGTCCGTTAAATTTAGAGAAAGAAAGAAATTTGCTGTTTCATTTGCCTCAACTATAAATGACTTTATAAGCAAATCAATCTGAGTTTTCAATTCATTGTAAGCAGCATCCGTAAGCTCAAGTTCCATTAATTTTGCAACATTTACTTGATTGCGTTCTGAACTTAAAATCAGAGCAAAAGAAACTAATTGACCTTTGAAATTCCAGCTTTCCCCTTCATCAAGATTAGTCTTTGCGTAGGATGTCATTAATTTTGTAAGGTGTTCGGAACCTGCTTGCCCCAGTTTACTCATTAAAAGCTCGACAACTTCCTCAATAATCTGTTGCTCATTTAGAATCACTTCAAAATCGCTGGGAATATCTAAATCTCTGCTAAAAGAGCGAATAAGACGGAGGTTAAATTTATCAATTGTTGAAACATGGAAGTCTTCGTATCCATGTAAAATTTCACCGAGTGCTTTTGCACATCTTCCCTGCAATTTTGGGAGATCTATTTTACAAAGTTCTAGTAATGGATTGATCATTGATTTTATTTTCTCTTGACTTCCATCAAAATGAACAATGCCATCTAAAGTATCAATAATTCGAGTTTTCATCTCCATTGCAGCTTTGTTGGTAAAAGTCATTGCTACAATCGACTTATATTTCTGTTTTGAACCATGATCTCCTAGCAAAATACTCAAGTATTCCAAAATCAATTGGTGTGTTTTTCCGCTACCTGCAGAAGCATTTAAAATGGACAAAGGATATTCCTCGCGGTTAATTTTTAGCATAGCAAACAGAAAGTGTTTTTAATTGTTAAATATAGGAATTAATGATGTTTTTACCTTAATTTTGTTTTATGAATAGATTAATTATTTTATTTATTATTTCTTTCGCTTTTGTTTCATGTAAAAAGAAATGTCCAACTCCTGATTCAAAATTGGATAGTTTCCTTAGCTTAACAGTTCAGCCTAAATTTGGGTCTAACAATTTATTTCTAGATTCAATTTATACCACACCTGAAGGTTATCAGGTAAAATTTACGGATTTAAAGTTTTACATCACACAATTAAAAAATGGTTCTTCAACTTTAACAGATGCTACGATTTTTGATTTTCGTGAAAATGGTTTGCTTGCTTTCAGAAAAATAGGAGACCCCACACAATTCACAGCTCTTCAAGGTTTTATTGGTGTAGACGGAACTCTTAATCATTTAGACCCTTCTGCATTTCCTAATGAGAGTCCACTGAATATTAGTAATGCTGGTACAATGCATTGGGGTTGGAATACGGGGTACATTTTTTTAAGGATTGAGGGAAAAGTAGATACAATTCCCGATGGTAATAATTCTTTTGACCATAGTTTTAGTTTTCATATTGGAACAGATTCTTATTTGAGTGATTTCTCTTTTAGCAATTTATCATGGCAAAATCCTTCAGCAAATGAATTTATTCTCCCTTTTAAATTAGATTTACTTTCATTCCTTCAAAATCCAACCCAACCGATTGACTTAAAAACGGACTTTTTAACACATTCCGGAGCTGGGCAAGAAGCACTTTCAGAGATAGTTGTTCAGAATTTTAAACAAGCATTTCAGCCATATTAATGAAGCTCTATATTTTCCTCTTTATTATTGTAACTGGTCTAGTTTCTTGTAAAAAAGACAAAAATAATTTTCAAGCTACTCCATACTTACTAGAAATACCTTCTCATTTTCCTGAGATGCTTATTCCACAAGATAATCCAATGACTGCTGAGGGAGTAGAACTTGGCCGCTTTCTTTTTTATGAAAAAAGATTGAGTGGTGACAATACCATGAATTGTGCAACGTGTCATGTTCCAAATGGAGCATTTTCAGATCCCAATGTTTATTCTACAGGAATTGATGGAATTCAAGGAACTCGCCATTCTATGGCTTTAGTCAATTTAGGCTGGGAAGATTTTTTCTTTTGGGATGGACGAGCATCAAGTTTAGAAAAACAAATTTTGGAGCCCGTGCCAAATCCCATTGAAATGCACCAATCATGGAAAGCAACAGCTGCTAAACTTAACTTAGATATTACTTATCGAAATAGATTTTTTAGAGCATTTGGAGAGGAAGGCATTGATTCTATAAAAGTTGCTAAGGCAATAGCTCAATTTGTAAGAACAATGATTTCTGGAGAGTCTAAATTTGATGTAATGTATAAATATGAAAATAGTTTAACGTTAAATACAAATGAGCAAACTATTTTTCAATCAATTAGCAATGAAGAATGGGCTGGTTACGATTTATTTAAAAGTTTGAACGGTGCAGATTGCTTTCATTGTCATAATGGACCTCTGATGCGTGTAAAAAAGTTTAGTAATAATGGATTATTGGCATCTGCAATTGACGATTTAGGAAGAGCCAGTGTTACGAATAATGCTAATGATAATTATAAATTTAAAGTTCCAACTTTAAGGAATATTGAACTTTCCGCTCCTTATATGCACGATGGACGTTTTGCAAACTTAGATGAAGTTATTGAGTTTTACTCAAGTGGTATTCATATGAGTCCAACGATAGATCCTCTTATTGAATTCGGCAGTCAAGGTGGTGTACAATTAGATGCCAGTGAAAAATTATTACTTAAGAAATTTTTGTTAACATTAACAGATTATAATTTCATTAACAACCCTAAATTTTCTGATCCAAATTAAGAAATTATGGAGGAAACTCGCTTAACAACAGAAGATAAGGCCTTAAAAATAAATTTAAAGCCAGATATTTATGGGTGTTTTGCCGAAATTGGGGCAGGACAAGAAGTTGCAGCAAATTTTTTTAAAGCCGGAGGAAGTTCAGGGACTATTGCTTTTACGCAATCTGCTTATGACATGAAAGTTTCCGATTCATTATATGGAACCGCTGCACGTTATGTTTCCGAGGAGCGTTTGATCACAATGTTGGAAACTGAATATAATCACATCAGTGAAATTCTTCCTAATAAAAAGAAAGAAGCCCGCTTTTTTGCATTTTGTAATACAGTTGAGTCTTTAAATTACCATAAAACAAATCAGGGACAAGGTTGGGTTGGAATTCGTTTTCAAATGCATTTGGGCGGACCAGTAAATGATATTATTTTACACATTCGGATGCATGACAATAGTCATAAAGCACAACAAGAAGCACTTGGAATTTTAGGCGTAAATCTTATTTATACTAGCTTTTTTTATGAAGAAGGAATTGATAGTTTTTTGGATTCACTTGTTCACCGTCTCCCCAGAGATAGAATGGAAATTGATATGTTAAGTGTTTCAGGACCAGATTTTGAAAACGTTGATAATCGAATGTTAGCTTTAAACTTGGTAAGAAGAGGAATTACAGACGCTACACTATTTGATTTATCAAAGAATGTTCTTCAACCATCTACTGCATTATACAAAAAGAATATTTTACTCATGCGAGGTCGGTTTCGCCCAGTTACAAACGTGCACATCGACATGATTGAAAAAGGCCGTCTTGAATTTTTAAAAGAGAAAAGTGTTAAGGCTGAGAATGTAGAACTCATTTTAGAATTTACCTTAAAAGACTTGACAGCTGACGGAAAAATATCAGATAAGGATTTTGTAGACCGTGTAGATTTATTAAGTTCTTTGGGTTATACGGTAATGATTTCAAATTATCTAAAGCATTACAAAATGCTGGAATATTTATCTACAATAGGAAAAGGAAATTTAATGGGTTTGATTTTAGGCGTTTATAATCTTCAGGCAATATTCGATGAAAGGTATTACGATAACTTACCTGGGGGCTTATTTGAAGCATTTGGCCGTGGATTTGGACATAAAGTAAAACTTTTTCTTTATCCTGCTATTAATGTCGAGGATGGCTCTTTGTATGACATTAATACGATAAAAATCCCAGATAATTTAAGAGGATTATTGAAATATATGATCGACAATGATAAGATTGCACCTATTTTAGAATACGATAAAAATTGTCTTCACATAATGTCTGATGATGTTTTGAGCAAGATAAAGTCTGGCGGAACAAGTTGGGAAGAGGATGTTCCCTATCAAGTTGTAAAGGCAATTAAGTTTTTCGAGTTATTTGGTTACGAAAATAAAGTTATAGGTAAATAAGATGCCTCATATCAAAAATGCACTTATCCGCTACCGCATAATTGATCGCATGCTGCGAAATAAATACAAACCTTTTCCATCAAAACAAGCTATGAGAGAATCGTGTGAGGAAGCCCTCTACGGTGCGACTTATGGCGATAATATATGTGATTCAACTATTGAAAAAGACATGTTTTCTATGAAAATGGAACACGATGCGCCAATTAAATATAGTAAACGAAATAACGGATACTTTTACGATGACCCTCATTTTAGCATCAATGATATTCCTCTAACCGAAGATGAATTGAGTTCAATTAAATTTGCTGTTAATACACTGCAGCAATTTCGTGAGGTTCCTTTTTTTCAGCAATTTGGTAATGCAATTGATAAAATAGTTGATCGTGTTTCTATTGGGAGTAATTCTGAAGATGACGAAATTAATCGGTTTGTACAATTTGAATCCGTTTTTTCTATTGGGGGAAATGAATTTTTACCGATTATCTTAGAAGGAATTCGCACAAAAAAAATGATTTGGTTTACCTATGCTAGTTTCATAAAAGGAATTGAAAAACCTCGAAAAGTTTCGCCGCTTTTATTAAAAGAGTACAGAAATCGTTGGTACCTAATTTCTTTTGATAAATCAAAAAATGATGTAGTTACTTATGCCTTAGATAGAATGCAAGACCCAATTGTTTTGGAAGACGAGGCGTTTTTTCCTGAAAATTTTGATACGGAGTCTTTTTTTCAAGATACAATTGGAATTACAACTTACCGAGGTAAAGCAGAAAAAATTAGTCTAATTGCAAACAGTATTGCAGCAAAATACATAGCGTCGCAGCCCTTTCATAAGTCCCAGAAAATCATCTCGGAAAATCAAGATCAAACTACTTTTGAACTTACAATTTTGGTATCTGAAGAATTTATTCGCAATTTGTTGGGCTATGGCGGTGAAGTAGAAATTATAGCGCCATTATCATTGCGTAAGCAAGTTCATGAGCGCATTCAAAAAATGAATGATATTTATTCACGTAAATAGTCGCCTATTTCATGGACCTTTTTATTTTTGTACTATAAACAATTATTATGGAAATTGTAAGATCAGATGCTAATGGAGTTTGCACAATAACCTTAAATAGACCAAGTGTTTATAATTCCTTCAATCAAACAATGGCTTTTCAACTGCAAGCTACCCTCGATGCTTGCTCAAAAGATGATTCAGTTAGAGTTATCGTAATAACTGGTGAGGGAAAAGCTTTTTCTGCTGGTCAAGATTTAGGGGAAGCAACTGATAATGAAGGGCCAACTTTAACATCAATTGTGCGCGATCATTATAACCCAATTATTCTTAAAATTCGCGAAATTGAAAAGCCAGTTATTGCTGCTGTAAATGGAGTTGCTGCAGGCGCAGGTGCTAATATCGCATTGGCTTGCGACATTACTTTTGCTAAAAAATCTGCTTCCTTCATTCAGGCTTTTTCAAAAATTGGATTAATTCCTGATTCAGGTGGAACATTTTTTTTACCGCGCTTAATTGGTATGCAAAAAGCACTTGCTTTAATGATGACAGGAGATAAAGTTTCAGCAGAAGAGGCAGAAAAATTAAATATGATTTATAAAGTTATTGATGATGATGATTTTTCTTCAGAAATTACTCGATTTTCAGAGCAACTTGCCATGATGCCAACAAGAGGATTGGGCTTAACAAAAAAAGCTGTAAATCTCGGCTTGTTTAATTCTTTGGAAGATCAACTAGAACTCGAAGAAAAATTACAAACTCAAGCAGGAGAAACAGATGATTTTGCGGAAGGTGTAAATGCTTTTTTGCAGAAACGAACACCACAATTCAAGGGAAAATAATATGAAGCAAATAATAGGTGTTTTAGGAGCTGGAACAATGGGAGCAGGGATAGCTCAAGTCGCTGCACAAAATGGGAATCAAGTTATTCTAGTTGATGTAAATCAATCACAATTAGATCTGGCTAAATCTAATCTTTCTTTGATTTTATCAAAGTTAATTGAAAAAGAAAAAATTTCTATTTCTGACAAGTCTTCGATAGAATCTCGTATAACTTATTCTTCTGAACTACAGTCTTTTGCTCCTTGTCAATTAATAATAGAAGCTATTTTAGAGGATTTGGCAATTAAGCACAAGGTTTTTGCAGCACTTGAAGAAATTGTATCCTCAGATTGTATATTGGCGAGTAATACTTCTTCATTGTCTATTGCATCAATTGGCTCAGTGCTGAAGAATCCAAGTCGCGTAATCGGAATTCATTTTTTCAATCCTGCACCATTAATGCCTCTTGTTGAAATAATTCCCGCGGTGCAAACAGCTCCTAATTTCTTAAGTTCCGCTCTTGAATTAATTCAAAGTTGGAAAAAAATTACAGTGGTTTGCAAGGATACTCCAGGCTTTATTGTAAATAGAGTTGCTCGCCCATTTTATGGTGAGGCTTTGCGGATTTATGATGAGGGAATTGCAGATTTTGCAACGATAGATTGGGCCATGACAAATTTTGGTGGATTCAAAATGGGACCTTTTGCTTTAATGGATTATATCGGAAACGATGTAAATTATGCTGTTACAGAATCAGTTTTCAGTGCTTTTTATTTTGATTCGCGTTTTAAACCCTCATTTACTCAAAAAAGATTAAAAGAAGCTGGTTTTTTTGGTAGAAAATCCGGTAGAGGATTTTACGATTATTCTTCGGGAGCACTTTCACCTGAACCTACTTTGAATAATGATTTAGGATTAAAAATCTTTCATCGAATTCTGCTTATGTTAATAAATGAGGCTATTGATGCTGTTTTTATGCAGGTTGCATCTAAAGAAGATATTGATTTAGCAATGACCAAAGGGGTTAATTATCCAAAGGGCTTGTTAGCATGGGCTGATGAAATAGGATTGGAAAATATCTTAAATCAATTGCAAGCATTATTTGATGAATATGGGGAAGATCGCTATCGGCCTAACCCGCTTCTAAGACAAATGGTGAAAAGAAAGCAAACTTTTTTTTAAAAGTGCTAATAAACCATTATACAACAAGTTGAATAGTTGTATCTTTATACCTTAAAAAAATAACAATGGCATATCTTTTTACTTCTGAATCTGTTTCAGAAGGTCACCCAGATAAAGTTGCAGATCAAATTTCTGACGCACTAATTGATCATTTCATGGCTTTTGATCCAACATCAAAAGTTGCATGCGAAACACTTGTTACAACTGGCCAGGTAGTTTTGGCTGGTGAAGTAAAGTCAAAATCATATCTCGATGTACAAGCTATCGCAAGAGAAACAATTCGTAGAATTGGGTATACGAAGTCAGAATATATGTTTGATGCAAATTCTTGTGGTATTTTTTCTGCAATTCACGAGCAATCTTCGGATATTAACCAAGGAGTCGAGAGAAGCAATCCAGAAGATCAGGGAGCAGGGGATCAAGGAATGATGTTTGGTTATGCAACAAAGGAAACTGATAATTACATGCCTTTAGCTTTAGATTTGGCGCATAAAATTCTACAGGAAGTTTCAGAGATTCGAAATAATGAGTCAGCTTTAATCCCATATTTACGACCAGATGCAAAGTCGCAAGTAACAATTGAATATTCAGACACCAACATTCCTCAACGCATCGATACAATTGTAGTTTCTACCCAACATGATGATTTTGATGAAGAAGCAACAATGCTTGCTAAAATAAAAAAGGATATGATAGAAATTGTCATTCCGCGTGTTAAAGCAAAATTAAAACCTGAACTTCAAGCGCTATTTAATAACGAAATAACATATCATATTAATCCTACTGGTAAATTTGTAATCGGAGGTCCACACGGAGATACAGGATTAACAGGTCGAAAAATAATCGTTGATACTTATGGTGGAAAAGGAGCGCACGGTGGCGGCGCATTTTCAGGAAAAGACCCTTCAAAAGTTGACCGTTCTGGAGCTTATGCAACACGTCATATTGCTAAAAACGTTGTAGCAGCTGGCTTATGTGATGAGATTTTAGTTCAAGTTTCGTATGCAATTGGTGTTGCTAAACCCTGTGGTCTTTTTGTTGACACGTATGGAACTTCAAAAATTGGCTTAAGTGATGGCGAAATTGCTGAAAAAATTAGCGAAATATTTGATATGCGCCCCTACTTTATTGAGCAACGATTAAAATTACGAAATCCTATTTACCAGGAAACAGCAGCTTATGGCCACATGGGACGCAAAAATGAAATTGTTACAAAGCATTTCAAGTCGCCAGATGGCACAGTGATTTCCAAAGAGGTAGAGTTATTTACATGGGAAAAATTAGATTTTGTCGACAAAGTAAAGGCAAAATTTAATTTGTAAAT
>JBIKOE010000029.1:0-23024 GCA_044358215.1 Crocinitomicaceae bacterium | reverse complement strand
GTGGTTTACCTTTAACCCAAGTTATTGTAAGAAGTTCTGCCAATATACAGTCTAACGCTAAAAGTAAACTATCCGCAATTATTCATGGCCTTTTACTATTACTTGCTGTTTTAGCATTACCTAAAATATTGAATCATATTCCATTATCTGTTTTAGCAGCTGTTCTAATAGTAGTAGGTTATAAATTAGCTAAACCAAGCTTATTCAAAAAAATGTGGGCCAAAGGCTGGACACAATTTGTTCCTTTCGTAGCGACAATTTTAGTCATCGTTGTTAAAGATTTATTGTGGGGTATTTCTGTAGGTTTATTTATTGGGATAATCGTAATCATTGTAAAAAGCTATCAAAATTCTTTATTTCTAAATATCGATAAAACAAATGATAAATTAGTTAAAATGACTTTTGCAGAAGAAGTAACTTTCTTAAATAAAGGAGCAATAGCAAAACAACTAGGTAGTCTTCCTAATGATATAACTTTGGAACTTGACGTGAGAAATAGTAAATATATTGATAGCGATATTATAGAGATACTTGAAGATTTTGTAGTACAAGCTAAAAATAAAAGTATTACAGTTCTATTACTATCGGAAAGAGGGAATGAAACTAATCCTCAGAGTTATATTGAATTTTTCAAAAGAGATAAAATTATGAAGTACTCTTATTTTAGTCAAGGGGACACTGTTTTTAAAAAATAGTAAACTAAACGCTGTAAGATTTTAAGATATTTATCACCAAAATACCATATTTGCGGTATAGTTTATAATCATTCTAAATAATAATTTTGCAGCTTAACTCGATACAACCCCAGCAAGCTGTGGCCACTCGATAAGCTTTTCTCGATACACTTTATTGGAGCTAGCCGAGTGTTCCGACCAGAGGGAGGAATGTATCGAGGCTAGCGTTTGAAATCTTTCTTTGACAACTTCCTTAATGTTTCAATTTCTCCTTTAATAAGAGCAGTCTTTTTATCATGTGACCACCTTTGAACCTGTTTTTCACGATAAAATGCATGGTCAATTCTAGAAAACTCCTCTGAATAAATCAAGACTACGGGTTGGTGCATTGTTGTGTGAATGGCTCCTTTTCCTGATTGATGTTGCATTAGTCTTCGTTCTAAATTACGAGTACTTCCGGTATAGTAAGTTCCGTTCCCGCAAATTAAGATATACATGTGACACACCATTATATTAAGTTTATTTAAGTAAGATACAAATTATTTGAATCGCTTGTATAAGAAATTTTCTCAGTTAATATTTCGCTTCTCTCGCTAAGCTTCTCTCGATACAACCCCAGCAAGCTGCGGCCACTCGATAAGCTATGTTGTGAGCTAGCTGGGTGCTTCTCTCGATACACTTTATGGGAGCTAGCCGAGTGTTCCGACCAGAGGGAGGAATGTATCGAGGCTAGCGGTTCGCTTCTCTCGATACAACCCCAGCAAGCTGTGGTCACTCGATAAGCTATGTTGTGAGCTAGCCGGGTGCTTCTCTCGATACACTTTATGGGAGCTATCCGAGTGTTCCGACCGAAGGGAGGAATGTATCGAGGCTAGCGGTTCGCTTCTCTCGATACAAGCCTAGCAATCTGTGGCCACTCGATAAGCTATGTTGTGAGCTAGCCGGGTGCTTCTCTCGATACACTTTATTGGAGCTAGCCGGGTGCTTTTCTCGATACACTTTATGGGAGCTAGCCGAGTGTTCCGACCGAAGGGAGGAATGCATCGAGGCTAGCTCTCCATCCAAGTTTTCATAGCCCACATTTTAATTAGAATGATTCCAAAATACCATATTTGCGGTATAGTTTATAATCATTCTAAATAATAATTTTGCAGCTTAATTTAAGTTTTGAATTCCGCTGTTATGAATAAACTATTTATTCTATTCTCTATCTTTTCAAATTATCTTTTTTGTCAATTAAATGCACAACCAAATCTAGGAGAAAAGCTTATAAGTTTAAATGAAATTCTTATAAAAGAAAATCAAATTACAAACGAAATAGAACGCATGCCAGATTTGAAGAACAATGTTATTTATACAGGTAAAAAGAATGAAGTAATTCAGTTAAATCGCCTAAATGCAGACCTCAGCACCAACAATACACGGCAAGTTTTTGCGAAAGTTCCGGGTATGAGCATTTGGGAAAATGATGGCTCAGGAATTCAAGTTGGCGTTGCAACAAGGGGCTTAAGTCCCAATCGTTCCTGGGAATTTAATGTGCGACAAAATGGGTACGATATAAGTTCTGAGGTTTTTGGTTATCCCGAAACATATTATACGCCGCCAATGGAGGCACTTGAAAAAATTGAAGTGATTCGAGGTGCGGCTTCCTTGCAATATGGTCCACAGTTTGGAGGTTTACTTAATTATCGCATAAAAAAAGGAAATCCAACAAAAAAGATTTCTTTTGAAACACAACAGACTCTTGGCTCCTTTGGTTTATTTAATACCTACAATGCTCTTGGCGGCACGCACAAAAATTTTTCCTATTATGGATTTTTACATCTCCGCTCTGCAGATGGATGGAGAAATAATAGCCAATACGCTATTAATTCAGGATATTTTTCTGTGAACTATCAAGTAACAAAAAAGATAGCATTAAGTGGGGAATATACTTCCATGAATTATAAAAGTCAGCAGGCTGGAGGGCTTTCAGACGCGCGGTACAATGAAAATCATCAGCAATCATTTAGATCGAGAAATTGGTTTGGAGCGCCTTATAATGTTACATCTTTTACACTTAGCTATGATATTACAAACGAAATAAATCTTCAAATTAAATCATTTGCAAGCTTCGCAGAACGAAATAGTGTAGGGAACACGAATTCTATTCTAATTGAAGATAGTATTATTAATCCAATAAGCTTAGAATATAATAATCGACAAGTTGACCGAGATAAGTATAAAAATTATGGTACAGAAGCTAGAATGTCAGTTAAATATAAATTCTTTGGAAAAGAAAACATCTTTGCTGGAGGTGTAAGAGCATATCACGGGGGTACAATTAGAAATCAAAAGGGAGTTGGAACAAATGGAAGTGAGTTTGATTTAAGCTTAACGAATCCCCTTTATGGGCGTTCCTTGGAATTCTCTACAACTAATTTGGCTATTTTTTCAGAAAATATCTTTCAACTTGGAAAAAGACTTAAAATAGTTCCTGGTCTTCGCTTTGAGTTTATTGATAATACTAGAAAAGGATATATCGATACAAGTGGCACTTTACCTCAACTTAAAAAAGAACGCACTCTTTTTCTTTACGGACTTGGAGGCGAATTTAAGGTAAGCGAGAAAACCAATTTATATGGCAATTATTCCTTGGCTTATCGCCCTGTAACTTTTTCAGAACTAAGTCCATCTGCAACGACAGAAACAATAGATCCAAATTTGAAAGATGCAAGTGGATTGAATGCTGATTGTGGTTTTCGAGGGACTTTAAAAAATTATTTGAGTTTTGATGTTGGGCTTTTCTACTTGAACTATGACAATCGAATAGGAAGCATTCTCCAAAATGGAAATCTCTTCAAAACAAATATTGGAACATCTGTTAGTAAGGGGATTGAATCCTATGTTGAAGTTAATGTCCTTCGGATTTTTACCGATAATACAAAAATTGGTGCTGTCTCTATTTTCGCTTCTAACTCTTTCATATCTGCAAAATATGTAAAATGGGATAATCCACTTATTGCAAACGATCCAAACAAATCTATCCAAGACAAACAAGTTGAAAATGCCCCAAAATACATTCATCGCTTCGGATTATCTTATTGTTTGAAAGGCTTTTCTGCGACAATTCAATTGAGTAAAGTTGCTGCAGTGTATACAGATGCCGTAAATACAGATGTAGCAAATACAGCAGGAACTATCGGAAAACTACCAGCTTATCAAGTAATGGACGCAGCTCTTACATACAAATTCCTGAAGTATTACAACGTAAAAGCTGGGGTTAATAACCTTACAGATGAGAAATATGCAAGCAGAAGGGCAACAGGATATCCTGGCCCAGGAATACTTCCTGGAAATGGAAGAACCTATTTTTTGAGTCTTGGCGCTACTTTTTAAGTTTAGCTAAATTAGAGGTTTAATTAGTCCAACCGTGAAGTTCAACGAGCTTATTTTTAATAAAATCTCGTACTTCCTTTTGCTCTACTTTATCCACAACCTCAGCGATAAAGGCTTGAGTGATGAGTGAACGCGCTGATTTTTCAGAAAGACCGCGCGCGCGCAAGTAAAATACAGCATCTTCATCTAATTGCCCAGTTGTTGAACCATGCGAACACTTTACATCATTTGCATAAATTTCTAATTCAGGTTTTGAATTAACACTGGCATCATCACTTAAAAGCACATTGGCATTTGATTGAAAAGCAGAAATTTTTTGCGCATTGGGTCGCACGAATACTTTTCCATTAAAAACTCCTGTTGCTTTTCCGCTGAGAATACCTTTGTATAATTCATTTGAATTGCAATGTGGTGCTATGTGATCTACGATAGTATGATTGTCGAGGTGCTGTAAATCTTTTAACAAGTACGCACCATTCAAGTTCGTTTCACAGTTTTCCCCTTCAATAAGAAAAGAACTATTGTTGCGAACCCAAGCTCCTGACATGCTAAAAGTATTTAGCAGAACAGTAGAATTTCGCTTTTGAATACTATAATCTTCACACAGTAAAAATGAACTAGCATTTTCCATTTGTAATTTATCACAGGAAATATGCGCATTTTCCTCAATCAGATATTCTACAATCGGCAGGGAAAATAAGTGTTCTCCACTTGCTGTAAATTGCTGAATGAGCTTGAAAGAAGAGCCTTTTTTAACATGAATAAAAACGCGAAAAGGTGCGAAACAATTTTCTCCATGTGCATGAAATAAAAGTTGAAATACTCCTTCTATTTGAGTATTTTCTTCCACTTCAATGAAAAGTCCTTCTTGCGAATATAGTGTGTTTAGTGCTAAAAAAATATTTTGCTGCAGATCTGCTTTTTTTCCAATTAAACTTAATTGTTGCTCGTTGCATTTTGAAAATGGCGTAATTGTTAATCCAGCGATTTCCTTTGAAAAAGAAGAGATATAGCCATTTGTGATGCGCACAATACCATTGTCTGTTAAGGGTGCGACAACTTGGTCATTCTCCCTTATTTTTTCTTGATTTAAGCGCAGTTGAGCCAATTTCGCTAGCCGTGTATATTTCCAAAATTCAGTTTTTGTAGTCGGAAAATCTAAGTGCAACAAGGTGTTTTTTGCATCCGCTATTGTAGTTGCTGGGAAGCAAAGGGGTGTCTCTTTAAATTCAGAAGAAAAGGCCTGTATCTTGGATATATTTTCCATTATTTCCATTTAGTCGGCATTACTTGCTAGTTCCTCCTTAATCCAATCGTAACCTTTTTCTTCCAATTCTAAAGCCAATTCTTTTCCGCCAGATTTTACGATTTTTCCATCGTATAAAACATGAACAAAGTCAGGAATAATATAATCTAAAAGACGTTGGTAGTGAGTTATGATGATTGCAGCATTTTTAGGCGAGCGCAATTTGTTAACGCCGTTTGCCACAATTCTTAAAGCATCGATGTCTAAACCAGAATCTGTTTCGTCTAAAATCGCCAATTTTGGATTGAGCATCGCCATCTGAAAAATCTCATTTCTTTTTTTCTCGCCTCCAGAAAATCCTTCATTCACAGAACGACTTGCCAATTTACTATCCAATTCTACTAATGCCGATTTTTCTTTTACTAGCGCCAAAAATTCTTTTGCGGAAATTTGCTTTTCTCCTCTATATTCTCGGATTTCATTTAGTGCGCTTTTCAAGAAATTTACATTCGACACACCAGGAATTTCAATAGGATATTGAAAAGCTAAAAATAATCCCTGTCTAGCTCTATCTTCAGTAGAAAGTTCTAATAAATCTTTTCCATCGAACTCTACATTTCCGTCAGTAACTGTATAATCCTCTTTTCCAGCAAGGATGCTCGCCAAGGTACTTTTTCCAGAACCGTTAGGTCCCATTATAGCATGAATTTCTCCAGCTTTAACATTTAAGTTAAGACCTTTGAGGATTTTTTTCTCCTCAACTTCTGCATGTAAATTAACGATGTTTATCATCTACTTTTTATATTAAATTATCCGACACTTCCTTCTAAGCTAATCGCTAAAAGTTTCTGCGCCTCAACAGCAAATTCCATAGGAAGTTGGTTCAATACTTCTTTGCAATAGCCGTTTACTATTAAACTAATTGCTTTTTCTTCACTAAGTCCTCGCTGCTTGCAATAGAACAATTGATCTTCGCCAATCTTTGAGGTTGTTGCTTCGTGTTCAATTTTTGCAGAGGGATTTTTACATTCAATGTATGGAAATGTATGCGCACCGCAGGTATCACCCATTAATAAAGAATCACATTGTGAAAAATTGCGTGCGTTTTTGGCATTTTTATGAATTTGTACTAATCCTCTGTATGAATTTTGAGATTTTCCAGCAGAAATTCCTTTTGAAATAATTGTGCTTTTTGTATTTTTTCCTAGGTGAATCATTTTTGTGCCCGTATCAGCTTGCTGATAATTGTTTGTAACAGCCACTGAATAAAATTCCCCAATAGAATAATCTCCTTTGAGGATGCAAGAAGGATATTTCCATGTAACTGCAGAACCTGTTTCAACTTGCGTCCAAGAAATTTTAGATTTCCGTTCACAAATTCCTCTTTTCGTCACGAAATTATAAATTCCCCCCAATCCATTTTTATCTCCAGGATACCAATTTTGAACGGTAGAATATTTTATTTCTGCATTCTCAAGTGCAATAAGTTCAACTACTGCAGCATGCAATTGATTTTCATCACGCTGAGGTGCAGTGCAACCTTCCAAATACGAAACATAGGCTCCTTCATCTGCAATTACTAAAGTTCTTTCAAATTGCCCCGTTCCTCCTTCATTTATTCTGAAATAAGTTGAAAGTTCCATCGGACAGCGAACACCTTTTGGGATATAGCAAAAAGAACCGTCTGTAAATACTGCAGAATTTAAGGCAGCATAAAAATTATCTGAAGTTGGAATAACAGTTCCCATGTATTTTTGAACTAACTCGGGATGCTCTTTAACCGCTTCCGAAAAAGAACAAAAGATAATTCCAAGCTCACTTAATTTTGATTTGAAAGATGTAGCAACTGAAACAGAATCCATAACAAAGTCTACGGCAACTCCTGTTAGTCGCATTTGCTCTTCCATAGAAATCCCCAATTTTTTCATTGTAGCTTTCATTTCTGGATCGACATCCTCCCAAGATTCATATTTCTTGCTCTGTTTCGGAGCTGAGTAATATGCTATTTCATCAAATTTTGGCTTCTCATAATGCACATGACCCCATTCGGGCTCAGTCATTGTCTGCCAAACAGCAAATGCTTTTAAGCGATAGTCTAACATCCAATTTGGCTCTTCTTTTTTTGATGAAATTAAGCGAATAATATCTTCATTTAAGCCAACAGGAATTTTATCGGATTCTATATTTGTAACAAATCCGTATTTATATTCTTGATCTTGTAAATCTTTTTCTAAGTCGGTTTCTGTATAGTTGCTCATTATTTGCTTTTCTCTACTTTAAACTGAAAATGATTCTCCACAACCACAAGTCCTATCTGCATTTGGATTTTTAAAAATAAATCCTTTACCATTTAAACCACCTGAAAAATCAAGGATTGTACCAATTAAATACAAAAAACTTTTTTTATCAACGACCACTCGAATACCATTGTCTTCAAAGGATTTATCTTCTTCTTTTTCTTCATTGTCGAAGGTCAATTGATACATTAAACCTGAACAACCGCCACCCTCAACACCAACACGAATAAATAATCCATCTTTTCCTTCATCATCCATTAGACGAAGTGCTTGTTTTTTTGCAGCATCTGTTACAGTAATCATGTGCCTTGTTTATTTAGATTTATTATAAATAACAATGAATTGCATTGCAAAAATACCGCTTTTATGGTATTCTCACAAATAAATCTCGTACTTGTCTAACAAATAAATCAAAATTTGGTTTTAATTATATTTATTTGTCCTATTTCTATGAAAAGTAAATCCAAGGAAATAGAATATGTTAGATAGAAAAAAATAAAACAAATTAAATTTTTATCTGTTAAAAAGTATGAAACAAAGACTTTTATTTTTTTTAATGCTGTTTTCTTCAATACTTCATTGTCAAACAAAGCAAGATAAATTTGCAGTTGCTTATTTTGGAAGCGGTTGTTTTTGGTGTGTTGAAGCAATTTTTGAAAGTGTTAAAGGAATCGAATATGCTGAGTCGGGGTATTCAGGCGGGAAAGTTAAAAATCCAAGTTATAATCAAATTTGTACTGGAACTACTGGTCACGCAGAGACTGTAAAAGTAGTGTATGATCCTAAAATTATTTCCTATGATGATTTATTAAGAGTATTCTTCAATTCTCACGATCCAACAACTTTAAATCAGCAAGGACCAGATAAGGGAACACAGTATCGCTCGGTTATATTTTATGCTACAGATGAAGAAAAAGAGAAGGCAAAAGCATATATTCAAAAATTGTTGATTAATAAGAAATTTAAGTCCATCACTACTGAATGTACTCTCTTTGAAAAATTTTATAAGGCAGAAGACTACCATCAGAATTTTGAAAGAGACAACCCCGATAATCCATATGTTATTTCTGTGAGTAAACCCAGACTCAACGCTTTTAAAAAGAAACACTTAAATAAATAAAAATGAATAAAGTATTTTTAGTTCTTGCAGTAATAATTGGTATTTTCTTTCTTTCTCAACTAATTATGTCTTTTCAATCCGATAAAATCGAAACACCAAAATATACCGTATTAAAAAAGTATGATGAATTTGAAATTCGGCAATACGACTCGATGATTATTGCCCAAACAACTCTTCCTTCTGCATCTTATGAAGCTTCTTCAAGCATGGGATTTCGTCGAGTGGCATCTTATATATTTGGTGGAAACGATAAAAATGAATCTATTTCAATGACTGCCCCTGTCTTTATGGAAATGGGGAACAATACCAAAATGGCATTTGTAATGCCAAAGAACTATAAATTAGATGCACTCCCAAAACCTGATTCAGAGGAAGTTCAATTAATTGTAATTGCGCCAAAAAAATATGCAGTAATAAAATTTTCTGGTTATGCCTCAGATGAAAAAATTAAAGAGAAAAGTCAAGAACTTCAAAATTTAATTTCTCGTGAAAAATTAACTAAGGTTGGGACATTTCAGTATCTTGGATACAATCCTCCATGGAAAGTTATTGGCAGAAAAAACGAGATTGCAGTGGAGATAAATTAATATTTAAAGTCTTCTGTACCATTGACATATTGGAAATGGGATTTGTTGAAATTCTCCTTCAGCCTGTAGAAAGGCAAATCCAAATTGAAAAGCATTCGTTTCAGTAAAATGATACCTCAAATTTGGTGTAAAAAACCCGAATTCCTTTGTAATGAATGAATCAAAAACAAAACTTAATTTATTGCTTAACTTAGCCATCCCTGCAATTGAAAAAAGAGCTGTACCTTGACTTCCGAAGCCTGTCCATACTGCTCCATAACCAGAGCTAAAATTAATGTTATTTCGACCATTGCCAAATGTTAACGCCGCAAAAGGTAGCGCTAAACCTGCTCGCCCAACCCATGTAGTTGTTCCTACAAGTCCACCAATAGCATAATGAACATTTTTACTAATTTTATTTGAGTACTTAAACGACCCAACAACTGGGCTGCCAATCCAAGAAGTCATTATCCCAACACCAAAGTGGTCACTAACACTAAATTGGATGTCAGGCCCAAATAAATTCCATTGAATATAGTTTTTCCCTTTTTCAATTGGCAAACCATTTGTTGTTAAAAAATATCGAGTACAATAATTATCCTTTCCAAGATATTTTCCATTTTTACTCATATCAGATTCATTAATTTCACTGATAGTTTTAACAAAAAATTGCGGGATAATTTGTCGACGGCCATCTAAAGAAGATACTGTAAGTTCTCTTTCATTATTTTGGGTAACTTTTCCAATTATTTTTGTCCCATCATTTAAAGTGACACAAACCAACTTGGTAGAATCAGTAGGATATGTTTGAGAAAAACCAAAATTAAAAGAAAAAA
The DNA here is from genome assembly GCA_044358215.1 of Crocinitomicaceae bacterium. Lineage (GTDB taxonomy): Bacteria > Bacteroidota > Bacteroidia > Flavobacteriales_D > Crocinitomicaceae > UBA952. The sequence continues at coordinate 12,907 of JBIKOE010000029.1, read as the reverse complement.
TAAATGAGCAGATTATAATTAATTGTTTCATATTGAATAATTAATGTTAGTATTCGTAAATTCAAAGTTAGTTATAGGTTACCAATTAAAATAAATTGATTTCACAAATCACGGCATCTTAGTTGCGAAAATAGCAAATAAAATCCTAAGAAAATCTTTTTTAGACTTATTTAAGTTCTTTTAACGCAGTATTTAATTCATTGTCAAGAGGATTTATAGTTCTATAAAAACCTTCTTCAGTCCAAATTTGGCGGGCAATTTCAGCTTTCAATAGTTTAGCAATATTTTTTTTGCTGTGTTGGTATTCTTTCTCGTTTAATGCAACCTTGAAGTCCTTAGCTGCAAAGCTTATAAATTTTCTAGAGAGTATTTCATCTACAATAAATTGCTCATTAAAACTTTTTGCATCTTTCCATACGTTTCTCTTAGCGCTTACATAATCAAATGAAAAAGCAGTAAATGCACCGCTGAATCTAAGTGAAGTTAAATAGAAGCTTGTTCCTGATGAATCAAAAGGGACGAAAACATCTGGCTGAATTCCACCGCCCCCATAAACAATCCGACCTTTTAGTGTTTTAAATTTCAATGAATCTGCAAGCAAACGTTTATCTTGAACATACAGCTCATTATTAGTAAAGCGCTCTTCATCAGTCATGTAATCCTCGTATTTACCATTATAAGGTCTTTGAATACAACGTCCAGAAGGAGTATAATAACGTGCAATAGTTATGCGCAAGTTACTCCCATCTCGCAGTAAACGATCTTCCTGTACCAATCCTTTTCCAAAAGATCTTCTCCCAACAATAATAGCTCGGTCGTTATCTTGTAAGGCACCAGCTAATATTTCACTTGCAGAAGCGGAATATGCGTTAATTAACACAACTGTTTTTGTGTTTTCTAATAAACCCCCTGAATTCGATTTATATATTTGCTCTCCGCTTTTTCTACCTTTTGTTTTCAGCATAATAAGTCCTCCCTTTAAAAATTCATCGGCAATGTCTGTTGCTGCTGTTAAAACGCCACCACCATTATTTCTTAAGTCAAGCACTAATTTTGTCATCCCCATTTCTTTCAATTGTGAAGCAGCAATATTAAAGTCTCGAGCGGTAGGAACAGAAAATTGATCTATTAAAATATAACCTGTCGTTGCGTTGAGCATGTAAGCACAAGTAATGGTTTCCAATGGAATTGCTCCCCTTTGAAGTGAAAATAATTTATACTTTTTCCCTCTGAGGACTTTAAATTTAACCTTTGTTCCCGCGAGCCCTTTTAGTTTTTGCATTACTTTTTCATTGGTTATTTTTTTGCCAACAACAGATTTACCCTCAATTTCTATGATTTTATCCCCGGCTTTTACGCCTGCCATTTCTGAGGGTGATCCACCAATAATATTTGTTATACAAATTGTATCTCGCAGTAAGAGAAAACGCACTCCAATGCCTCCAAACTCCCCCTCAATGGATTCATTGACTGCTGCCATATCTTTTGACGCAATGTAGTTGCTATGTGGATCAAGTTTATGGAGCATTTCGGAAATAGTCTCTTCAAAAACCCGGTCTTTATCGACTTTATCAACGTAACGATTTTCGAGTAAATCCAAAATATCTTCTAGCTTTTGGACATCGGCAGCCTTCTCTGTATTATTTGAAAAACCATGGCTAAGTAGACCCCCAAAATAAAGTCCAAGTGCTAAAAAAAGAGACAACAGAAGGGGTAAGGTATAATTAGATTTGGGCGCCTCAGACATTGGATATATTTTCTATATGATCTATTTTAATTCCGGCATCCGTTAAAAAATCTATTCCAGAAATGTCTTTGTATCTTTCCTTAAATACGACTCTTGTAATTCCAGATTGTAGAATTAGTTTACTGCAATCCTTGCAGGGAGAGTGTGTTAAATAGAGCGTCGCATCTTTACAATTATTTGTCGATTTAGCGACTTTTAAAATTGCATTTGCTTCAGCATGTAAAACATACCAATGTGTTTCGCCGGATTCATTTTCGCAGGTATTATCAAAGCCAGCTGGAGTACCGTTGTATCCGTCAGAAATAATAATTGCATCTTTTACAATAATTGCTCCTACTTTTTTACGGACACATTGGGATAATTCTGCCCAACTTTCAGCTAATCTTAAATAGGCGCGATCGTATCTTGCTTGCTTACTTTGTTCTTTCATAGGTTACAAAAGTAAAGATTTGCTTTCATTCAAACGAAAAAGATTTTCAGCAATTGCATCTGCAAAAAGCAAGCCTTTTTTAGTTAACAAAAAAACAGTTGAAGTCTCCAAAATCTCTCCTCCCAAAATATAATTATTAATGCATTTTTCCTCATCTTCAGAAAAACCACCAAGCAAGCTTATTTTTTCTTTAGAAACGCCCCATTTTGTTCTTAATCCTGTTAAAAAAAGTTCGTTCCATTGGTCTTCTTTGCTGAGTTTTTCCTCTTCGTACCACGAATCATTTAAACCGACATTTTTATAATATTTTGTATTATTAGAAATATTCCATCTTCGGTGTGTTCCATCAAATGAATGAGCGGAAGGACCAATACCAAGAAATGGAACTCCTTTCCAATAATTTGAATTGTGTTTTGAATACTGTTCATCTCTTGCGAAATTTGAAATTTCATATTGCTCATATCCATTTATCGCTAAGAATTCAATCATCTTCTCAAATTGTGTACTTTGAACTTCATCATTTGCAGGAAGTATTTTTTTCTTTTTTACCTCTTGAAACAAGGCAGTTTTTGGTTCAATGGTAAGGCAATAGGCAGAAATATGCGAAACATTTAGCGCAAGAACTGATTGTAAATGCTCCTTCCATTCCTTCGAACTTAAATTTGGAAGCCCATACATTATATCAACACTAATATTCTTAAAGCCGTATGATTGCGCAAGTTTAACAGACTTAATTCCCTCGGCTACATTGTGAGAACGATTCATCCAAGTCAAATCACTTTCTTTAAACGATTGTAATCCAATTGATAAACGATTTATTCCTTGTTCTTTCCAAAGAATTAAATTCTCTATTGAAATATCTTCAGGATTTGCCTCTAGCGTTATTTCGACATTCTGTCCAAGAATAAAGTTGTCTTTTACCGTGTTAACAATAAGCTCTAAATCAGATTTATAGAGCAAACTTGGAGTTCCGCCGCCAAAATAAATTGTTTGAATCTTTTCAGAAATTTCATTCTTCCTGAAAGTTAGTTCTTGAGCTATGGCTTTTATTATTGCTCCCCTATAAACCTCAAAAGAAGTAGAAAAATGAAAATCACAATAAGTGCAGCGCTGTTTACAGAAAGGAATGTGTGTGTATATTCCAGCCATTCCCTACTTGAAAATTATTGTTTAATAAAGCGTTTCAAAGCTGTTCTTCCGTTTGTTAAATCGACTTTTAACCAATAGGTGCCACTCGCTAGAGAAGAAATTTTTAATTCATAGGACTCTAATAATGCAGGTTCGCTGTAAATTAATTTTCCATAAATATCAACAATGCTAATTTGCTTTGCAGAAGAAGGTAAATTAATAAACAGTAAATCATTTGCTGGATTTGGAAAAATATTTAATTCTTGGTTTTCACTTTCTACTATTCCAATATTGCTAATATTTTTAAAAACTATTCCAAGTTCTGCTCCAAAATTAGGAGTGCTAAGTGTATAAAAATTTATGTTGTTATGATTTGCCAAAGACAAGCTACCATCTGCTTGGAACCCGACCAATCCATCACCATAATAATCATAGATTTTAAATGTATAGCAATCGTTAAGTGAAAGAGGCACATCCCAATTGTAAGTTGTATTATCTAAAAGAGGACTTGTAGGATCTGTCGGTCCGGGAGTGTTATTTGTCCCATAAGTCCCTGCAAAACTCTCATTTCCTTGAAACCAAACTACCGTGCCATTGCTTGAAAGTAACTCCATGTATGTTTCTGAAGAATAATTATCCGTTAGCAGCGTAACTTTGAGCAAGTTTGAAGTTTGATTGATGACTGTAACAAGAAATTGAGTATTCGTAGCATTATTAACTGATAATTCATCAACTCCATTATTCACCTGAGAAACAGTAGCAGAAAAAGTGTGATTGCCAGGAAGTAATTGAACGGGTGGTAGGTTTATTACTTGCGTTTGAAATTGAGCTAAACTTCCATTCCAATTATAATTTTGTGCAGTTCCACCATCAATTGAATAGCTAATAACTGCTGTAGTTACTGTTTGACTACCACCATTAGAAATAGTGACATTTGGAATATAATTAGAACCGCAAAGAGATGTTTGTATGAAAGCAGAATTACTTAATCCAGCATCAAGCGTTATTGTTGGGGCATTTGATGGGTCATAGCCGTCTACAAAACTTGCATTGGTGTTATTTGGGTCTAACCAATGTTTCAATTGGCCGCTAGTCGTACTTCCCGCAGGATTCCAAGAAACACTTACTTTCCCGTATTCATCTGATAAAACTGATGCGCCACATGCTGAAGCACCTCCATGTAATTGTCCAATAATTCTGCGGTTTTGGTTAAAAAGTGGCGAACCTGAAGATCCGGGCTCAGTGACTCCAAGGTCCCAAGAAAGCACTCCCCAATGACTATTAGATGGACTTCCTCCAAAACTTGTAGAAATTAATGCATTGTTTTCTATAGCAATTTTTTTAATATCCCCTGAAGGATGATGAATACAAACTGCTGATGGTGAAATTGTTTCAGTATTATCCCAACCAGAAAAGTAAGGAGTGTAAGCTGCTGGAACAGTTCCATTTACTAAGCCTCCTGTTATCTCTACCAAACAAAAGTCGGATGGTGTTCCCTGTGCTCTTAAAACAGCTCCTGACAATGATTGAAATGTGGGAGAGGTTGAAGGATTTATACAAGAAGTAGATTCCCATTGAAATCGGAAAATCCAAGTTGCAGGATTACTGTAGCAATGATTAGCCGTTAAAACATAAGGTTTCCCATCGTTTAAAGTATTATTTATTAGGGCCCCAGTACAAAAGCCGTTGCTCCCTGAAACAAGCATAACAACGCTATTTCGCTGTTGTGTCCAAGCAGCACCTTCTGGGCAATTAACATTAACATTACAGGCTCCAGAGCCACCAAAAGCTTTAAGTAAAAATTCATTTGGTGTTCGATAGCCATGCGTAACCGTACAAATATTTACATTTCCAATAGAAGATCCTTTAGGCACAAAATATTCAACAATTGTCATTTCTCCAGGTACTAATTCAGTTCCCAACTCACCATTATATAGATGAGATGCTGTAAATTTTCCTAGAATAAAGTCTTTACTTGGATTATAGACATACAATTCATTTCCTGTAGGAATAACCGTTTGAGAAAAAGTTAAATTGATTGTCAAAGCATTTTTACAAACAACAACAAGTTGCCAAATTCTATCTCCATTTGGTAAATTAATCCAAATTCCAGAATTTGAGATGTTGATGTTCGTATTATTATTAAATCCAAAGCGCCAAGGTGCAGTTCCCGAATTGTCGGTTAGAGAATCTTCAATCTTTAAGGCAGTTATATTCGGTTCATCAAAGACACGCTTATCGATTTTATTATAATCGACAACTTCTTTAAACGTTTTAGGAAGCCCTCCATCACCTTGCTGAGAGAAAGTCACTAAGCTTAATAGTAAAAAAAACGATAGAAAAAAAGACTTGGTCATTGTATTACTTTAATTTTTATTTTGATACTCTTTTAATACTACAACCCTTTGGTGCTGTATAATTTGGTTTAACCTTTTTACCATTTAAAACAGATTGAATGGCCATACTTAAATACTGCTCATCTATCTTTCGTTTATTATCCCAGATATTATCAATAGAGCCAGCATAAATAAGCTTATCATTTTTATCGAAGAAAAAAACATGCGGAGTTGTCTTTGCCTCCATTGCATTTGCCAATTCTGAATTCTCATCCATTAAATAAGGCATTTGATAAGACATCTTTTTTGCATGGGATTTCATTTCCTCAAAAGAATCTACTCCAGCTCTTTTTCCCTCGTTAGAATTTACTAAAACGAAGCCAATATTTGCTTTTAAGGCCATATTATATAGAGGGTTGTATTGGTTTTCCCAACCCGGAAAATCTTCTGTTCCCACAACAAATGGGCAGGTATTACAGCTAAAAATTACTATTAATCCATTTTCTTTTTTAATGTCAATTAAGGAGCTTGAAGATCCCTGTGTATTAGGAAAGACTTTATCCATTAAAGGGGCAGATGATTTTAATTTAATTTGTGAACTAGCAAACTGAGCTAGTAATATGAAGACGGAAAGAAGAAATGATTTCATTGTTTGAAAATTTAGTTGTAAGTCAAAATTAGTTGTTTTTATTGAAAATTTCTAGTATTTTTTGATTTATTGAGAACTTTTTTTACTAATTAATAAAGCAATTGAAACAGATTAATGTTCTGCGAATTTGATATATTTGCTTTTAAAAATCATTTTTTTAAGGGTTTAAGTTATCGAGAATTAGCTGATTTTTATTATTTATTTAAGTGTATGCAACTTCCTTTCCAGTTCATTAGTCTATAATTCTGAGTCATGGATGATACTTCATTGGTAAACGAATGTTTGAAAGGAAATTCCAGAGCTCAAAAAGCGTTGTTTGACAAATTTGCTCCAAAGATGCTCTCAGTTTGTTTGAGGTATATGAAAAATACCGAAAAAGCAGAAGATGCTCTTCAAGACGGATTTATTAAGGTTTTTGTTAATCTTTTAAATTATAACAATAGTGGAGTTTTAGAGGGATGGATTAGAAGAATAATAGTAAACACCTGCTTAGATGAATTAAAAAAAAACAAGAAGTTACTACTAAACGTTAGCGTTGAGGAAGTTGAATATAAATTAGAAAGCAATGATTTTGTTCAAGAACAAATGATGGCAGATGATTTGATGAAGTTAATACAAGATATGCCCGCAGGATATAGAGTCATTTTCAACATGTTTGCGATTGAAGGATATGCTCATCAAGAGATTGCTACTCAGCTGGGAATTTCAGAAAGCACATCAAAATCACAATATTTGAGAGCTAGAGCATATTTAAAACAAAGAATTGAGAAAAGATAATGATAGAAAAAGATTATATAAAAGAGTTGTTTCAGGAAAAACTTACTTCTCACGAAGTTCCTGTTCGAGCTGATCTATGGACTTCTGTTTCATCATCTATTGGAGGAAGTTCAGTAGCAGCTACCTCTATGTCTATTGCAACTAAACTATTGATTGCTGCAAGTGTTTCTGCAGTCGCACTTGTTACTTTTTATTTAGTAAACGATAAAAATCTTGAGCAAAGTCCTATTAAAAAAGAGAATCCGCAAGAGCAAAGAATTATTACTATTGATTCGCTTAAAATAGAAAAAGAAGAAGTAAAAAAAGATGAAAAACTCCTTCCAAAACAACCAGAGCAGCGTCTTGACTGCGCGTATGATTTTTCAACACCTGAAAATGAGTCTGATTTAAATTCGGAATTTCAACAAAGCAACAAAATTGATATAAATAAAGAAATTATTACAGAGAAAGATCCACAAAAAATCGAGAAACAAGACCCTATTATTCGAAATAACTATACTTCAACCAGCGAAATAATAGCTAAGCCTGAAACCAAAACAAAAGAGCAAGAAAAAACTGTTCTTTTACCAAATATTTTCACGCCAAATGGCGATGGTAAAAATGATTTCTTAAGCATCAAAATTGGTGAAGTGACAGAATTTTCTGTTGTAATTTTAAATCAAGCAAATAAAGTAATCTTCACCTCCAATGATCCAAATTTTTCATGGGATGGACTCGCAACAAATGGTGAGCTTTCTCCAGCAGGGACTTATGTTTATTATATCAGTGCAAAAGATTTAAATGGCAAACTGCTAACAAAATATAGCAGCTTAACAATAAGTTATTAATCTTACTTATTCTTTTCCCATATTTGTATTTAAGAAAGGCATCAGGGTTACTTACTTTAGACTTTATTATTTTATCTTTCAAAAATAGTTTTTCAAGAATGATTTCGTCTCCAAACACCATCTTATTTTTAGTAAATCCTTTTGCTGGAAAAGGTAAAGCTATGTTAATAGCAAAAAAAACTATTGACATAATACGGCAAAACGGCTATGAAACCGAATTGTTTGAAGGAAAAAACAAAGAGGATTTTTTAAATTTCACGACTATTTATGAAATAAATAAAATTCAGAAAATTGCCGTTTTTGGAGGCGATGGTACAATGCACGATATAGTTAATGCGCTTATGCTAAAGTCAGAATGGCTTTCTAAACCACTTATGCTTTTCCCTTGTGGTACTGGTAACGCATTTTGTCACGATCTCGATTGTTTAAGTGTTGAAAAAGCGACACAACGCTTACTAAATGGGAAAGAAATGCTGGTTGATTTAGCTGAAATTAAAATGAGGGAAAATAGCATGTGGGCTTTTAACATTGTTGGTTGTGGACTTGTATCTCACATTAATACTTTAGCTGAAAAAATGCGTTATTTTGGGCCTGCAAGGTATAATATTGCAACGATTATGAAAATAATTTCACCCCCAGTATTAAAAGCTAAAATTTCTTTCAATGGAGAAATTTTTGCTAAAGATTATTGTTTTCTTTTAGCTTGTAACACTCGATTTACTGGAAAAGGGATGAAGATGGCACCTTTAGCAAAATTAAATGATGGGCTAATTGATTTTTTAATAGTAGAAAAGACAACAAGATTAAAGCTTTTAATGCTTTTCCCTAAAATATTTAGTGGAAAACATTTAAATAGTCCTTATTTGAGATATGTTCAAACAAATCACATAAAAATTGAAACTCAATATCCCGAAATAGTTAATATTGATGGCGAAATAAAGGGAAATACCTCTCTTGAAATAATAGTACACAAACAAAAACTAAAAGTAATTTGCTAGTACAAAGCACTTGAAAAATCTATTAATACCGACGATGACACATAATGTCATATTAAAATCAAAAGAATATCATATCGTCATAATGCCAATAAGAATTTTGTATGCGATAAATTGTATGGCAATTGATACAACAAACTAATGGAAGAATCATCAAATTGCTAAAAACAGACGATGCTGGGCCTACTTTTCAAGGGAAGAAATTGAAAAACTAGAAAGTAAATGTTCATTACGATTACAAAATAGCGATGTAGGACAAAAACGGAAAACCGAAAGTAAGAGGGTTTAAGAGTGCCGTCTATATTGAAAATTTGACTAACTATTTTCCTCTTCGATTAATTGCTTTATTCTTAGTTTATTTTCAGGTAAATAATTAAGCGCAATATCCCAAATAATATCATAATCAACGCCGAAATATTCATGTGAAACTTTATTTCTCAATAAATACATTTCGCTCCAAGGCAAATCCGAATGAATATTTTTAAAGTCTTCCGGTAAATTTTTAGCTGCTTATCCAATGATTTCAAAATTTCGAATAACAGCATCAACTGTTTTGTAATCTTGTTTGAACTTAATAAAAGTGTACCCTTCAATATATTCAGCAATACGATCCATTGCAAGATGTATATCTTCTAAATACATTTTATATGAACGATTTTCTTTTTTAATTAAACAAAACTAACCTGTTTTAAAATCTGACTTTTAAGTTGTTCTTTTAGTGCGTTTTGTGTCACTAAATCTATTTTCTTTTTAAAAACAGATTCAAGAAAAAATTCAAGTGAAAAAAATTTCCAACCAATAGGATGATCCAAAACAACTAAAATATCAATATCACTTTCTTCCGTATTTGAAGAATCAGCATACGAACCAAATAAACCTATTTCTAAAACAGCATACTCTTCTCTAAGCATAGGTTTTAGCTCAATTAATTTTGCTAATATGTCAGCTTTTGAAATCATTCTTCAAATATAGTGATTCTTCAAGAAAAAATTCTTCCTAATCAGCATCGAATAGAAATACTTCTCTTGAAATAATAGTACACAAACAAAAACTAAAAGTAATTTTCTAGTTCAAAGCTTTCAATTGAATTAATTGATTTTTTTATATCTTTGAGCACGGCAAGGTTTTTGATTTTACTTTTCCTAAAATTTCCTAAAATGAAAATATATCTTTCTTTTCTAATTATTTTTCTTTCTTTTTCTAATTATTTTGCGCAAAATGAGATAGAAAACAATGAGGCGATTACTAAAAAACTTCCGAGCGTAAAATTAAAAGATTACAAAGGGAAAGATGTAAATACAGCTGAATTAGGTCTAAAAGGCCCTATTGTTTTTAGTTTTTGGGCGACTTGGTGCGCTCCTTGCAAAAAAGAATTAAATGCGATTAATGATTTTTACAGTGATTGGCAAGCAGAAACTGGCGTTACTTTAGTAGCAGTATCAATTGATGATGAAAAAACCAAAAGTCAAGTGGCTATTTATGTCGATGGAAAAGCATGGGAGTACATTGTTTTACTTGATCCAAATGGAGATTTTAAAAGAGCAATGGGCGTTAACAATGTTCCTCATACATTTTTAGTTGATACAGATGGAACAATTGTTTATTCACATAACAATTATGCTCCTGGAGATGAAGAAAAATTATATGAAGAAATAAAGAAACTTAGTTTGAAATAAAGTTTATCAATGAAATATTTTTTCTTCGCACTATTCTTTTCCCCGTTTTTATTATTTAGTCAAGCAAATATAACCGGAAATATAGAAAGTACTTTTCAATATTTAAATAATGATAGCTTAATAGGAGCAACTCAGCCAGATCAAAAAGGACTTATTAATTCATACATGAACGTTTTTTACACGCATGGAAAGTTCAAGGCAGGTCTGCGTGTAGAATCTTACTTACCTCGAATTCAAGGATATCCAAATCGTTTTGATGGAACAGGCATTGGTATGCGTTATGTGGGTTATGCAAATGATTTAGTGGATGTTACTTTTGGAACTTTTTACGAGCAATTTGGAAGCGGATTGGCGTTAAGAGCATATGAAGATCGCGCTTTGGGGTATGATAATTTATTAGATGGAATGAGGCTTATTGTACGACCAAAAAGCGGAGTTGTTTTGAAAGGGGTATATGGTTACCAACGCTTATCCTTTCAACAAGGGAAATTAATGTATGGAGATGGGATTGTGCGTGGTGTTGATGGAGAAATTAACTTAAACGAGGCTGTAAAAAAATTAGAGGATTTTCCGTTGACAATGGTTCTTGGAACATCTTTCGTTAGTAAATATCAAGAAGATAAGGATCCAGATCTCATCTTACCAAAAAATGTTGGGGCATATGGAGCCCGTGCTAAATTTCGTTATAAAAACGTAACCTTAGATGGGGAATATATCATCAAGGAACAAGACCCTTCGAATGATAATTCTAAAATTTATAATTACGGTCATGCCTCTGTAATTAACCTTAGTTATACAAAAAAAGGACTTGGAATATTGTTGTCTGGTAAATCCGTTGATAATATGAGTTACCGGTCAGACCGAACGAAAGACTTACAAGATGTTCTGATTAATTATTTACCATCCTTAAACAAAACACATACCTATAATCTTGTTTCAACTTTATACCCTTATGTTACTCAGTTATTAGGAGAAGTAGCTTTTCAAGGAGATGTTCTTTATACCTTTAAAAAAGGAACGAAAATTGGCGGAAAATACGGAACTTCTGTGAATTTTAATGTTTCTACGACATATCAACCAATAAAACACACCTCATCCATTAATCCTCTAGATTCGACAGGTGTTGCCTACATAACGAGACCCTTTGATAAAAGTGATAGTTTGTATTGGAGAGATATAAATGTAAATGTGACAAAAAAAATCAATAAAAATCTGAGTTTCATTTTTTCTTATTTTAATATTTTAATAAATAATGATGTCGCAAAAATATCAAATGATGCAGTAGGGATTATTTCATCTCATATAGGCGTTATTGAAGCTGCTTATAAAATTTATAAGAGACATTCGATCCGTACTGAACTACAAGGGATGTTTCTTGAAAAAGAAAAGGGAAACTATAATGGGTCTTGTCTTGATGATGAAAAAGGATTTATAAAAGACAAAGGGAATTGGGCAACAATATTGGTCGAATACAGTATTTCGCCGAGTTATTTTTTCAGTTTTATGAATCAATACAATTATGGGAATCCCATAGAATCAAAACGCATACATTATCCAATAATAACTTGCGGCTATATTAAAGATGCAACACGATTTACAGTTTCCTATGGTCGCCAAAGAGCAGGTCTATTTTGTGTTGGTGGAGTCTGCCGATTTGTTCCTGCTAATAATGGTTTAACCTTCAGTTTCACGCAAAGTTTTTAACTATGAAAAGTCTGTTTTTTAGTTGTTTAATTCTTTCTACACTTATTTTTTGTAGTTGCGACAGAGTTTCAAATCCGTATCCTGAAGTTGAAGTTTTAGATTTAGATACAACACTTTATCCAGGAAACTGGAGTGACTATCTTGCAAATGAGTGGCCAGAATTTATGCCCAACACAAATAATAATCGCGCTATTTTAATTGAAGATTTTACTGGACATAAATGTGTGTTTTGTCCTGCAGCTGCAGAACTTGCTCATTCTTTACATTTAGCAAATCCTACCCGTGTTTTTACAACTTCTATTCATGCAGGACCAACAGGTCTTGGCGATTTTCAGCAAATAGATCCACCAAATTACCCATTAGATTTCACAAATCCTGAAGGCTTGGAGATTGGCACTTATTTCGGTACAAATGATGGTGGATTTCCAGGAAATCCAAGAGGAACTATAAATCGTGTAACAAATGGAGCTATTTTTCAAGGTCCTAATTCTTGGTCATCAATGGTTAGCAGCCAGCTTACGGAAAATGTTTTAAATGTAAATATCCAATCAAAATTGAATTATTATGCGGAAACAAAAGGTGCTTTCTTGCATGTTGAGGTAGAAAAATTAAATCAATCATTGTCAAATGAATTGGGG
>JBIKOE010000068.1:0-7290 GCA_044358215.1 Crocinitomicaceae bacterium | reverse complement strand
GTTGCCGCATGACTTCGAGCACCGTTCTTTTGTATTCTGGCAACTCATCTAAAAAAAGAACGCCATTGTGAGCTAAGGAGATCTCTCCAGGCTGTGGATAATATCCGCCGCCGATTAATCCAATATCAGAAATAGTATGATGTGGTTTTCTAAATGGTCGTTGAGAAATAATTCCAACTTGTCCTTTGACTTTCCCCGCTACACTGTGAATTTTTGTAGTTTCAAGTGCTTCATCTAAACTCATGGGAGGCAAAATACTTCCTAATCGTTTAGCAAGCATTGATTTTCCTGAGCCAGGTGGGCCAATTAAAATTACATTGTGACCACCAGAAGCGGCAATTTCAAAGGCTCTTTTAATGTTCATTTGTCCTTTTACATCTCTAAAATCTAGCTCAAAGTCCTCAATTAATTGTCCAAATTGCTTTTCTACATCAACAATTGTTTGTTGCATTCCTCCTTTTTCTTGATTTAAAAATTTTATTACTTCTGATAAATTTTCGGCACCAAATACCTCTAAGTTATTTACAACAGCGGCCTCGAGTGCATTTGCTTTAGGAACTATGATTCCTTTAAATCCTTCTTCTTTTGCTTGCAGCGCAATAGCCAAAATACCTCTTGTGGCTTGAATAGACCCATCAAGTGAAAGTTCGCCAATTAAAATATACTTGCTTAGTAATTCTAATTTTACTTGCTTGCTCACCGCTAAAATACCTATGGCAATTGGTAAATCAAAAACAGAACCTTCTTTGCGAATATCAGCCGGGGCCATATTTACGGTAATTTCTCTACCTGGAAATTTGAGATTATTATTTTTAAATGCTGCTTTTATGCGTTGTTGACTTTCTTTAACCGCATTATCAGGAAGCCCCACCAAATAAAAGTTAATACCGATTTCTAAATTTACTTCGATTGTAATTGTGGTGGCATTTATTCCAAACACTGTACTGGAGTAGGTTTTGACTAACATAAATAGAATAATTTAAATATTATCTACATTAAGTTAGTGAATAAGTTGAGTTAATCCAACAAGAAACAAATTAATTTTTAAGAAATTTTTACTTTTTTGATTTGATGGGTGAATAAATATAAACTCAATAAACAAAGCCAAAAGCAGTAAAAAATAATTCCACTTTGCCGTTGTAGCATTGATTCAAATAAGGAATTAAAGAGCAGATTACTTGATATAATTATTAACAAATAATTTTTGTATTTTAAACCAAAGTAAATACTAGAAAATAAAATCGCAAAAAATACAAGAAGTCCAAAAAAACCAATTTCAACTGCTGTTTGTAAAAACTGATTATGGGGGTTGAAATTTTGTTCAGTTAATTCTTTTTGTTTTAATATAATTAATTCTTTTTCCATAAATTCATCTATATTCCCTGTTCCAACTCCAAAAGGATGCTTATAAAATATTTGAAAAGCAGCAGTCCACAAAATAATTCTGACCGATGAGGAAGATAAATATGGTTCACTATTTTCAACAAAACCTTTGGGATTTTTAGAATATTCTATTACGTTTGAACTTGCGTCTTTCCAATCATTTTGAACACTAGGTATAGAATTTATTACAATGAAACCAATTAATGGCATGAGAATGATTATAGAGTAAAAAATTGGTCGTCTAAATTTATTTCTAAGCCAAATTAATAGAAATGTGAAAATGGCAATTAATAAAAATAATGTTCCAGAAAGACTATGTAAAAATCCGTGGATTACTATTACAAAAATAGTAAATGGAATTATCCAATAGAGTGAAAAAAACGGTAATTTTTCTCGCCATCCAATGAAGGCAAATGCTGTGCTAATTGTTAAATATGCTGCAAGATAACTTGGGTGATGAATGGGGGAAATATAAGATGAAAAGTATACCCAATTCCCACCTCCGGCAACTAACCAAGCGCTTAATGCCATAATAATTCCATACAGGGTTACTAGAAATGTAGCAAGAATAAATCCTATATAGGCGATATTAATAGACCATATTTTTTTGAATTTCAATGATAAAAGTAGTGGAAAAATAACGAAGGATAATTTTTTTTCGAGTTCAAAAACTCCAGCATTTATATCACTTGTAAAGATGATGCCAATTAAATAACAAAAATAAAATAAGAGGAATAAACTACTTATTACATTTAATTGAAAGCTAACTTCTTTCTTAATTATTCCTGATAGAACAACAGTTATTAGTAGAATAAAAAAAAGTGGAGCTAACTTTGGGAATAAAACAAAACCAAAAGCAAAAAACCCTAATGTTTTTTCAAATAAATTTGTAAATCCTTCTATTTTCATCCAATTTTAATGGTTTGTTGAATTTTAATTAAAACAAAGATAACATTTCGAAAGTCAATATTTGATTTAAATTTAGCCTAAATTTCTACTCTAGTCATTCTACTGCTTATATTTGTAATTCAAAATTTATATTATGAAAAATATCGCTGTTATTGGTGCTGGTACAATGGGAAATGGAATTGCACATGTTTTTGCGCAATTTGGCTATCGCGTGAATTTAATTGATGTCTCTCAAGCTTCATTAGACAAAGCATTAGCTACTATTGGCAAAAATCTTGATCGCCAACTTGCAAAAGAAGCAATTACAGAGTCTGAAAAACAGAATACTTTATCAAATCTAACAACATTTACCTCACTTGTTGAAGGAGTAAAAGGAGTCGATTTAGTCGTTGAAGCAGCAACAGAAAATATTGATTTGAAACTTCAAATATTTAAAGAGTTAGATGCAGCAACAAGTGAAAATGTAATTTTAGCGACAAATACATCCTCAATTTCTATTACAAAAATAGCTGCTGTAACTAATCGTCCAGATAAGGTAATTGGAATGCACTTTATGAATCCAGTTCCCGTAATGAAATTAATTGAAATTATTCGCGGTTATTCTACTTCAGATGAGGTGACTAATTTAATTATGGAAATTTCTAAAAAATTAGATAAAGTTCCTGTTGAGGTAAATGATTATCCAGGATTTGTGGCCAATCGAATTTTAATGCCGATGATTAATGAGGCAATCTACACTTTGTATGAAGGTGTTGCAGGTGTTGAGGAAATTGATACTGTTATGAAATTAGGAATGGCACATCCAATGGGACCTTTGCAATTAGCAGATTTTATTGGTTTAGATGTCTGCCTAGCGATACTTCGTGTTTTACATGAGGGTTTTGGAAATCCTAAGTATGCTCCATGTCCTTTGTTGGTAAATATGGTAACGGCTGGAAAAAAAGGCATTAAGTCTGGAGAAGGATTTTATTCTTGGACACATGGAACAAAAGATTTAATTATTTCACCAAATTTTATAAAATAAATTAGTAATTAGTTACCTGCCTGAACGAAATTAAATCAGTTTATATTTACAAAATAATTTAACTTTTCTGATTTGAAAAAGCTAAAGTACCTCAGTGTTTTATCATTACCCGTTTGTGTTTGGATTAGTTTTCAAAGTACGGGTATTCTTACAATTCTCCCAGCACTTTATTTATTTGGAGTCATTCCTTTTTTTGAACTTATCTTGAGAGTAGACAATCAAAATTTATCTGAACAAGAAAACACACTTGCTAAAAAAGATTCCTTTTATTCGGCGCTGCTTTATCTTATGTTACCAATTCAATTTGGGTTTTTAGTATATTTTTTGTTTCATATACAAGAGGCGGAAACAACTGGTGATTTGATCGGACGAATTTCATCCATGGGACTTATGTGTGGCGTTTTAGGCATTAATATTGGTCACGAACTCGGACATCGCTCGAATCGTTTTGAACGTTTTATTGGCGAATTACTCTTATTAAGTTCACTGGAAAATCATTTTCTGCCCTATCACAATAGAGGTCACCACACGAACGTAGGAACAAAGAGTGACCCTGCAACGGCCCGAAGAAACGAATGGCTTTATGTTTTCTGGTTTCGCTCACAAATTGGCAGTTATTTCCAAGCGTGGAAAATTGAATTTACACGAATGAAAATAATGAAAAAGCACATGTTTAGTTACGAAAATAAAATGCTTCAATATTCTATTCTTCATTCAATATTTTTAGGGTCAATTCATAGCTACTTCGGATTAGCCGTTTTAATTTACTTTCTTTTCGCAGCGACGATTGGAATACTCATGTTGGAAACAGTAAACTACATTGAACACTATGGATTGTATCGCCAAAAAAGAGAAAATGGAAACTATGAAACTGTTAAAAGGAAACATTCATGGAATTCCAACCATGTAATCGGAAGAGTTGTGCTTTTTGAACTCAGTCGGCATTCAGATCATCATTTTAAAGCAGATCGACCATATCAATTAATGGAAACCTCTGAAGAGTCTCCGGTTATGCCAACAGGATATCCTGGTATGATGCTCTTGTCTTTCATTCCGCCCATATTTTTTATGGTTATGAATAAACATGTAAACAAGGCCTTACAATAGATAAACAACTGCTCAATTTTTATTGAAGTAAGAAGCTTAAATTAAGTAAAAAATAGTTTACTGAAGATGAAAAGCAATAAGTTTTTTGATTGCCTCTCGATCCAATGGGAAAGTTAATAGTTCCTCCACAAATCCTTTTAGAGGAACCCAGCGAAAGCGCTCAAAATCACTTGGGTCCTTTGATCCTAAAGGAAGATCATCTCCCTTTGGTAATTGAAAATCAGACTTTATTTTAACCAAATAGTAAAAGACTACTAATGAATCTTCCTTTCTAAATGCGGAGTTTTGATAAAAGTCATTGAAATAAAAAAAAGAGGAGGACAAAATATCACTACCAAGTTCTTCTCGAAATTCACGGTGAAGCCCGTCTAGTATTCCCTCATTTTCATTGATACCACCTCCAGGGAATTTTGTAAAAGAAATACCACTTCGTCTTTCGTCAGAAAGGAGAATCTTCTGTTGCTCATTAATTACCAGCCCATAAACTCTAAGATTAAATCCTGCCATAATTTTAAGAAATCGACTTAAAGTCTTTTCCTAAATAAATAGCATTATCGCCAAGCTCCTCTTCTATTCGCAATAATTGATTGTATTTTGACATTCTATCGCTTCTAGAAGCAGACCCTGTTTTTATTTGTCCAGTTTTTAATGCAACCGCGAGATCAGCAATCGTATTGTCTTCAGTTTCACCGCTTCTGTGACTCATTACTGAAGAATAATTATTTTTCTTTGCCAGATCGACAGCTTCTTTTGTTTCTGTGAGCGTTCCAATTTGATTTACTTTTATTAAGATAGAATTTGCAATTTCTTCGTTAATTCCTCTTTGTAATCGAGTTGTATTTGTTACAAATAAATCATCTCCAACTAACTGTACAGACTTCCCAAGCTTTTCAGTTGCTAATTTCCATCCATCCCAATCATCTTCCGCTAAACCATCTTCAACAGAAATAATAGGATATTTTTTACACCATTCTTCCCAATAAGCCACCATTTCTGCAGAGTTTCGATTTTCTCCAGTTGATTCAAAATGGTACAAGCCTGTTTTTGAATTGTAAAATTCTGAAGCAGCCGCATCAAGAGCAATTGACATATCAATTCCAAGTCTAAAACCTGCTTTTTCTACAGCTTGCATAACAACTTGAATTGCCTCTTCATTAGAACCTAAATTAGGCGCAAAACCACCTTCATCGCCAACATTAGTCGACATTCCATTTGACTTAAGAACCCCTTTTAAATGATGAAAAACTTCTGTTCCCCATCGCAAACCTTCAGAAAATGATTTAGCTCCGATTGGCATTACCATGAATTCTTGGATATCGATGAGGTTGTCGGCATGTGAGCCTCCATTAAGGATATTCATCATTGGAACTGGTAAAATAGTAGCGCTAGGACCTCCGATATATTTGAATAAACTTAAATTTGATTCTAATGCAGCAGCTTTTGCAAGCGCAAGTGATACACCTAAGATTGCATTAGCACCAAGATTTGATTTATTGTCAGTTCCGTCTAACTTTATCATTGCTTTATCATTTCCTTCTTGGTCAAAAATATCCTTGCCTTGTAATGCTTCATTTAAGATAGAATTCACATTTTTTACGGCTTTTAAGACACCTTTTCCTAAATAGATTGAAGAATCATTGTCTCTTAGTTCAACTGCTTCATGAATACCCGTAGATGCACCTGAAGGAACTGCTGCCCGACCTTTAATGCCGTTTGATGTTACTACATCTACCTCAATAGTGGGATTACCTCTTGAATCAAGAATCTGTCTTGCAAAAATACTTTTAATATGAGCCATAGTTAGTTTTTAGAAGAAGCGATATTCTCAATAAATTGATCGAATAAATAACGGGAGTCATGAGGTCCAGCTGATGCTTCAGGATGATATTGCACAGAAAAAACTGGTTTATCAGTTAGTTCAATCCCGGCGATTGTATCATCGTTTAAGTGCATGTGAGTTACTTTTACATTTGTTTGAGTTGCAATACTTTCTTTTGAGATTACAAATCCATGATTTTGAGAAGTTATTTCTCCTTTACCAGTTTTTAAATTTTTAATTGGATGGTTAATTCCCCTGTGTCCGTTAAACATTTTTTCAGTTTTTAAACCTTGACTTAATCCAAGAATTTGATGTCCTAGACAAATTCCAAAGATTGGTTTTTTAGTTGCTACGATTTCTTTAACCAATTCAACGGAAGAATTCATAACTGAAGGATCTCCAGGACCATTTGAAAGCATATAGCCATCTGGTTTAAAAGCTTCAAGTTCACTAATGTTGGTATTTATAGGAAAAACACGAACATGGCAACCCCGCTCTGCCAAGCATCTAATAATATTTTTTTTAACACCAAGATCAAGTAATGCTACTTTGTATAGTGGATTATCCAAACTGAAGTCGTAGGCTTTTTTAGTTGATACACGCGAAGATAATTCTAAGCCCGCCATAGATGGAATTTCTTTTAATTTCAAAGAAAGTTTTTTGATGTCCGTTTCTTCTGAAGAAATAATTGCATTCATCGCACCTTTATTTCTAATGTGTCTCACCAAGGATCGAGTATCGATATCTGATATTCCCACAGTTTCACTTATCTCCATAAGTTCTTGTAGCGAAGATTCACCTGAAGGTCGTGAAAAGCCTTGAGAGAATTTTTTTGTGACAAGCCCAGCAATTTTAATGGATTCAGATTCTATTTCTTCCTTATGAACTCCGTAGTTTCCAATATGTGAAGTCGTCATTATCAAAATTTGCCCAAGGTAGGAGGGATCTGTAAAAACTTCTTGGTATCCGGTCATTCCTGTATTAAAAGCAATTTCTCCGCCAGTTGTACCAATTTTTCCAATTGCTAGACCTTCAAAAAAAGTTCCAT
>JBIKOE010000067.1:0-7445 GCA_044358215.1 Crocinitomicaceae bacterium | reverse complement strand
CCACTTGAATAATCGTTGTAAAAATTACTAATTCCAACAGCAGCAGAAGTAGAAGCGCCATATCCTACTAGATTGCAATGATTTAGATTAAAATCTCCTCCTTCTAATACTAAAAGTGCATGTGTTCCATTTTTTGCTATTATACAGTTTTCAGCCTTAACTTTCGCGCCTGAATAAATAAAAATCCCGTATCTCGCTTGGTTTTTAATAATTGTATTTGTAACACTCAAGGTATAATCCGTAAAAGCTTGATCTCTAGAATACAAGTGAATTCCAGATGTTCCATTTTTTATTATTGCATAGTTTATTGTGCTAGGTCGTGCTTTCTCAAAATAGATACCATAATACTGTCCACTAATGTCTTGATAATCTTGTTCTAAACGGTCTCCTTGAAAAACAACTTCATTTCCAATTGTCCCTTGAATATTTAAAGTTGATTTATATACATATAATAAAGCATTTTTATGAAGGTAAATTTGAGTGCCGGCTTGAATTTCTAGAGTTTTAGCTGAATCAACAGCAGCATAGCCATAAATAACGTGTGGTTTATCAGTAGGCCAAATACCTTCATTTAAATCTTTATAATGAAAATAGGCATCCTGTCCCCACACAGCCAATTGAACATACTGATCCACTCCATTAGTTCTGAAACGAATAGAATCCTCAATAATTAATGGTAAATTTTGTCCACTAACAGCTAGCGTAACCTCCACAAAAACAAATAAACTATCTTTTCCTTCCAATTCGATGTCTTGAATCTTAGTACTCATTATTCCATCGACATTCATCCTAAATGGAGAAGCGTCTCCTCCCATAAGTTCAATATCTGAAATATTGACTGTTCTATTTTCTTTGTTATAAATTTTAAATTGTTTTGTAGTAGAACCAATACTTGTGAAAACAGTATCGAAAACCAAAGTATCTATTGAAAAACTTAAATTCTTTTTAGATAAAAAATTTTTCTTTTTACAGCTTGTTGAGAGGATGACAAGACCAAAGCTTAAAATAAAAAAAAGATAGAGTTGTTTTTTTAGCATGCTTAAATAAGAACGGATAAAATTATCGTTTATTGGCTTTAAATTTTTGATTTAAGTTATTTAATTAACTGAAAACGATTACTTAAAATTACTCTTGTAGGTAATTATAAATATTTCCTCATTCTCTTTTTTAAAGAATTTTTCAGATCGTGCGAAGGCCTCTAAGTAATTTATTTTATTTAGTTTTCTCAGTGTTGATCGAGTTGAGATTAATTGATTTTTCATATTGTCTCTTTGAATTTCTAGTTTATTTAGCTTTTGTTTTTGAGAAATAATAGAGAAAATGTCTAGATCATCCAAAAAGAGAACATAGATTAAAAAAACAAAAAGGGTTAATCCGTATTTATTCTTTAAATAGCTTGGAATTTTTATCATGAAACAATTTTAAGAATAAAAAAATAAAACTTTATGTTGTTGAATTTAAGTTTTAAAGAATCTGTTGTTAAATTAATCTGTTTTGCAACTATTAAATTTTTCCTCATATAATGAAACAAATTCTCGGTCGCCTTCGAACCAAATTGAAGCTTTGTCCAATATTTTGCAAGCATTACTATTTCCACCGTCTCTTTTAGAAAGTATCTGAGCGCTCAAAATAACACCTAATTTCAATGCTTTTATATCTGGTTCAGTAAATTCTTCAATGTTTTTTAATTTCAATAGATTTGGTATTGCTGTTGCAAAAATTATATTAGCTCCCTTTGGATCCTTTATATGATATCTTATAGCTGCCTCAAGTAAGTTGCATGAAACGCTATTTTTTGTGATAGTTTTATATTGTTCAATTGCTTCTTTTATTTCTTCATTTGTCTGTGCATTTTTAGCTGCATCTTTAGAAATAGAGAAAATAGGATAGCCTTCTTGACTATCTAAATTGAATGTAATTCCGTTATCTAAAATTTCCATTTGAAAATTAGTCAACCACATTTTGTGTATTGGCATATTAAATATTCCGTTTTGATCCATTTCAATAGCTTCAGCAGTAGATATTATAGCTTGATCGTAAGGGTCAATAATTAGTGGATCTTGTAATTCTTTTCTATACATACCATAATAGCCTTTAGCAAGAAAAATTAATGGTGTAGGATCTCCAGCATACTTAGGTTTAGCCCTAAAGTCTTCCGCTCTCTTAACCAGTTTAATAAAGTTACTATCTGCATGAATTTGTGTTAATTCATCTAAGTTATTAGTTACTGTGATAAAGTTGTCTTGATCGTATATTGCTTCATCCTCCTCATCAGCTCCTTTTTTATTTTTATAAGAATAGCCTATTGAAATTGAAATATTAAAGCTGCCAACTTTTTTAAATTTTATCTGGATTGTTTTAGATGTTTTCGTTCCTGAAATTATTTCCCAGTCTTTACCTTGTGTTCCAGATATTTCCCATAAAGTACTATTAGGTAACTCCTTTGTCCCGAGTGAATTAAATTTTGAATCTAATTTAACAACATTTATATTTTCTTTGGAATCATCAAGTACCACTATATTTTTTGAAGCACTAAAGGTAATGCTAGGTAGTTCTTTTGGATTTGGTTTTTGAGCAAAAGAAATACTGTTAATTAAAATTAATCCAATCAACGAAAAAAGTGTTTTGATTATTATCCTTTTTATTTTCATAATATAGTTTTTTGATTAAAAATCAATTAATGTGCCGAATTTACAAAATTTATTGATGACTTTTAATTAGTAAGCGCAAAATATCCTGAGCGGCCTTTGAAATCTTAGTTCCGGGACCAAAAATACCAAAAACCCCAGCTTCATTTAAAAAGTCATAATCTTGTTTTGGAATAACGCCTCCAACTACAACCATAATATCTGACCTGCCAATTTTCTTTAATTCAGCTATAACTGAAGGAACTAATGTTTTATGACCTGCAGCTAAAGAGGAAACTCCAAGAATATGAACATCATTTTCTACAGCTTGTTTAGCAGCTTCAGCTGGTGTTTGAAAAAGCGGGCCTATATCAACATCAAATCCAATATCAGCAAATGAGGTGGCGATTACTTTTGCTCCTCTATCATGCCCATCTTGTCCCATTTTTGCAATCATAATTCTTGGCCGCCGTCCTTCTAAATTGCTAAATTCTTCAACAAGTGCCATTGCATTTTTAAAATCGTCATCTTTCATAGCTTCTTTTGAATAAATTCCACTTATTGTTCTAATTGTAGCCGTGTAGCGACCATAAACATTTTCAAGTGCGAGAGATATTTCACCGAGTGTACATCTTTCTTGCGCGCAACGTACAGCAATTTCAAGTAAATTTCCTTTTTTGGTTTTAGCACAATTTTCCAATTCTTCAAGCAAGCTAAGAACTTTTTTATTATTTCTTGTTTCTTTTAATTTTTTTAAGCGAATTAATTGTGCTTTAGTTACTTTTTCATTGTCTACCTCAAGTATTTTTATTGCTGTTTCCTCCGAATTTAAATATCCGTTTACACCAACAATTATTTCTCTTCCGGAGTCAATTCTTCCTTGTTTAATAGCTGCAGCTTCCTCAATCCTCATTTTCGGAACACCTGTCTCAATTGCTTTTGCCATTCCTCCCAATTCCTCAATTTCCTGAATTAAGTTCCATGCTTCTTTTGCTAAATCATCTGTTAAGGTCTCACAGTAATAACTTCCCGCTACAGGATCAATAAAACTCAGTATGCCAGTTTCTTTTTGAAGAAATAGTTGCGTGTTTCTTGCGATTCTTGCTGAATAATCTGTTGGTAATGCGATTGCTTCGTCTAGTGCATTCGTATGTAATGATTGTGTTCCTCCTAAAGCCGCAGACAATGCTTCAATACATGTTCTTGCTATATTATTATAAGGATCTTGTTCTGTTAAAGACCAACCAGAGGTTTGACAGTGCGCTCTTAGAGCAAGAGATTTTTCATTTTTTGGTTCAAATTTTTTGACAAGTTTCGCCCAAAGCAATCTTCCTGCTCGTAGTTTTGCGATTTCCAAATTATGGTTCATTCCAATTCCCCAAAAGAAACTTAGGCGAGGGGCAAATTCATCTATCTTTAATCCTGCCTCTAATCCTGCTCGAATGTATTCTAATCCATCTGCTAGAGTATATGCTAATTCAATTGCAGCTGTTGCACCAGCTTCGTGCATGTGATATCCAGAAATAGAAATACAATTAAATTTTGGCATTTTTCGACTTGTAAACTCAAAAATGTCTGCAATTATTCTCATGGATGGAGTAGGTGGGTAGATGTAAGTATTCCGGACCATAAATTCTTTTAGAATATCGTTTTGGATTGTTCCAGAAAGTTGTTCCATTGAAACTCCTTGTTCTATAGCTGCTGCAATATAAAAAGCCATAATGGGAAGTACGGCACCATTCATAGTCATTGAAACTGACATTTGGTCTAGAGGAATTTTATCAAATAAGATTTTCATATCTTCAATAGAATCTATTGCTACACCAGCTTTTCCTACATCTCCAAGTACTCTTTCGTGATCGGAATCATACCCTCGATGTGTTGCTAAATCAAATGCAACTGATAAACCTTTTTGACCAGCCGCTAGGTTTTTTCGATAAAATTCATTTGATTCTTCTGCAGTAGAAAACCCTGCATATTGTCTAATTGTCCATGGTTTTGTAAGATACATCGACGCATACGGACCGCCAATAAATGGCGCAAAGCCAGAACGATAAGCTAGGTGTTTTATTTTCTTTAGATTATCTCTACTGAAAGATGTGCGAATAGTAATTTCTTCAACGCTTTTAACTAAACTAATTTCTGGTTTAGTAATTTTAAATTTTTTAAATGGAATTGTATTAAATTTTATTCGCTTCATTTTTTCTGAAATTCTTGTTCGAGAATTAAGTAAGGTATTCCGATATATTCTTTGGTATCAGTCCATTCTGCTGAACATAAATTTTCAGAGAATAAAGTATTTATTCCAATGTATTCTTTTTGATTTGTTTTAACTGCTTCAATTCGCATACTCCGTTTGAGGCAAATATCACTTAAAATTTTATTGATTTTTTCATTGCTTCTTAGGACATTAAATTTCTCTAATTCAGTAAAATAAATCCAAGATTTTTCAGATATTTCCTCACATAAACCTTCGATTACATGACTCCCGTTTAAAGGTTCATAAACAGAATTAAAATTAGCTTCTTCCTTAAGAATTATTGGTATGTTCAATGCCATTCTTTGGTGTAATGTTGAGAATTTCTGATTTGAGAAATTATCGCAAGGGTGAACAATAATACCATTAACTCCGGCATTAAGCGCTGTCATTGCTTCACTTGTCTGTCTCAATAGATTAGAATCGATATCTTTTAATGATTTATTTATCCATCCGATATTAGCAGTAATAGTAGGTTCAAAATTTTTGATTCCATACGAATGTGAAATTTGTTGAATTAACCATTTTAAGGACTTAATTTTTGCTGTCTCAATGAAATAATTTTGACCAATTCCAACATTAAAATGAATTAAGTGAATAAAGTCATGAATTGAATTTCCTTTTTCAAGTTCAATTGAAAGTAATTCATGAAAAGTAGAAAGCATAATTCCAATTTGCTGATAGCAATTTGCGCCAATTTGCTCTATTTCAAATCCGTTTATTTCAAAATAAGGTGTTTTTACTGAATAGCTTTCAAGAATTTCCTTAAAAGAGCTAAAATTTATAGCAAGTGGATCTATTTTTAAGAAAAAGAATTGAAGTTTCTTTGGATCTATATATTCTAGAAAAGAGGCTAATTGTTCAGGTGTTTGAAAAGCAATATGTGAAAAAATATACTGAAATTCTATGGTGTTAAATAAAATTTCCCAGGCTATATTTGTTTTTTTTTCAATTTTAAATTCAATAAAGTCTGCTCCTTGCATCAAGACTTTTAATATCGTTTTATTTGCTTCCTTTTCGTTGAAAACAGAGCAGGAATAACCATTTAAGAAGCTATTTTTATCTTTTGGATTTGTAATGAAGGATTTGGAGGAAGTTTGGGTTACATCAAATCGAATTTCTTCGATTTCATCGTTGAAAACTATTCGAGAATGATTTTCTTTTAGTTCCTTTTTTATCTGATTTCTCCAAGTTGACAAATCAACATGAATAAAATCGATTTTTTCGTCCCTCATTCTACGATTTTAGATTGTACCATCAAAGATACTAATAAGGAATATATAATTTTCGCTCGAAAATTTATTTTGTTTGTAAAATAAATTCATTTATCCTTTTTGT
Organism: Crocinitomicaceae bacterium; assembly: GCA_044358215.1. Classification (GTDB taxonomy): domain Bacteria; phylum Bacteroidota; class Bacteroidia; order Flavobacteriales_D; family Crocinitomicaceae; genus UBA952. The sequence goes on along the minus strand of JBIKOE010000067.1, from coordinate 1,223 downwards.
TTAGTCTAATTTGCTTAATTTTCAAGCAAAAATAAAACATGAATTCAGTTCTAAAAAAGTCTCTACTATTAACTTTTTTAAGTTTATTTTTTTGCGTTACTACAAAAGCTCAAGGATATCAGTCAATGGGTGCAAGATCAATGTCTCTTGCTAATGCAAGTGTTGCTATTGAGGATGTTTGGGCTTTTCACCATAATCCTGCTGCCTTAGCTGAAATAAAAAAGCTTGGTTTTGGTGTTTCTTACGAAAATAGATTCTTGCTTAAGGAATTGCAATCACAAGGTTTAACAGCTGTTATTCCTCTTAAAAGTGGTGTTTTATCAGTGGGCGCTCAGAGTTTTGGTTATACTGAGTTTAGGACATATCGTTCGGGATTAGGATACTCATTAAAACTAAGTGATTTTTTAGCCTTTGGGGTTCAATTAAATCACCATCTAGTTCGAATTAATTCTTTTTATGGTTCTAATCAAACATTAACAGGTGAAATTGGTTTACTTGCAAAAGTCAATGAGAATCTGAAAATTGGCGTCAGCGTTTTTAATATTTCTCGCAATAAGTTGTCGGAATTTAAAGAAGATAGATATACTACTTTACTTAGAATTGGAACAGGATATAAATTGTCTAAAAAACTATTACTTTTATGTGAAGCGGAAAAAAATGTGGATTTCCCCCTTCGTTTTAAATCAGGAATTGAATACCAGCCAATAGCTGATTTTTATTTCCGTGGTGGTTTTGCAACAGAACCGATTGAATATTCTTTTGGTTTGGGTTATTGCTATAAGAAGAACTATAAACTAGACATTGGTTCGGCTTATCATCAAATTCTTGGTTGGTCTCCACATTTTTCTTTTACTGTTCAAATGAACTAGTATGCGGATTCTTCTTTGCCTTCTTTTTTTATTTTTCTACTCGCAATTTTTTGGACAAGAACGCAGTGAAGTTATTCAGCAACGAATAGAATTTATATCTGAGCAATTGCAGTCAGAAGATTTAGACCTTACAAATTTCATTGAGCAACTTAATTATTATTATGATAATCCCATTAATATAAATGCTACAACAGGCGAGGATTTAGATGAATTAAATTTATTATCGTCCGTTCAAATTAATGATCTTTTATTACACCGTAAAGCCTTTGGTAAGTTTATGACTATTTATGAATTGCAAAGTTTAAAATATTGGGATTTAATTACAATCCAACTTGTTCTTCCATTTATTCGAGT
>JBIKOE010000003.1:0-63408 GCA_044358215.1 Crocinitomicaceae bacterium | reverse complement strand
TGATTTTATTGTTCTTGATCTTGGAGCAAATTTGGGTTATTTTGCTAAAATTTTTTCCCGGCTTGCTAAAAATGGAAAAGTTATATGTGTTGAGCCTATTCCTGATTTTTTCTCAACTTTGACCTATTTTTTAGGACATAAAAAAAATACTGAAATTTACAATTTTGCTCTAGGAAATGAAGCTGGAGAAACAACGATGGTTTTACCAGAATCTAACGGATTTATAAGGACTGGATTGCCCCACATTGCAAGTTCTGAAAAAGAAATCGCCAATAATAAATCTCAACTTGTGGAAATCAGGAAAGCTTCAGATTTTATTTCTCAATACCCAAATATTGATTATATAAAATGCGATATTGAAGGGTATGAAGCTATTGTTTTTGAAGATTTTAAATCGTATTTAATGAAAGTTAGACCGCTTATTCAAATTGAAATTGGACAAGAAAATGTAGCTAAAATGCTAGAATTATTTACAGAACTTGATTACCTTCAATATGGAATTGCAAATTTTTCTTTTGTGTCAGAAAAAGGCGACGGAACACAACAAGAACCTGGTGATTTTTTATTTATTCCAGCTGAAAAAAAAGGATATTTTGAATCTCTAATAAAATGAAGATAATTCTTGTTTTACTTCTTTTTCCCCTTGTATTCTCCTGTAAAAAAGGAACTGGAAATTTTATAATTAAAGGAAAAATTACAGATGAAACTTTCTCAACAGGCTTAGATGCTGCCATTATTAAATTATACAAAGTTCCTGTAGCTTCAAGTTCAAGGATCTTAGTTGAAAGTTTTACCCTACAAGAAGATGGCAACTATTCCTTTACTTTTCCTCGCGAGCGGATGGAGAAATTCATAGTAGTAGTTGAAAAGAATCTTTATTTTAAATTGGAAAAAGAAATTTTTTACGCTTCTTTTTCAGTGAACGAGCCTTTGATTTGTAATTATGGCACAAAAGCTAAATCTTGGGTGGAATTACGTTTTGTAAATGCTGTTGTTCAGCCAAGTGATCACTTTCGGTATATAAAACAAGCTGGACTTGTAGGCTGTGAAGAATGCTGTTCAAATACAGAAGAAAATATCTACGCAAATCCCTATTTTTCTCGATTTTGTATTAATAACGCGAATGAATTGTACTCCATTCTTTATTGGAATATTGGAACTTTTCAGCAAGGATATAAGGAAGTACTGACGGTTCCTTTTGATACAACTCTTCTGTTGATCAATTATTGAGCTCGGTTTGTGCTTTATGATTTCTTTCTAATATAACTACCTTTACATTTAGTAAAAAACAATGAAAGAAAAAGAAGCGACAAGAATCAATAAATACTTAAGTGAAATTGGCTATTGTTCTCGTCGAGCAGCAGATAAATTAATTGAAGAAAAGCGCGTTTTTGTAAATGGTTTAATTCCCGAAATGGGCACCAAAGTTTCTGATTCTGATGAGATTGTTGTTGATGGTGTAAGAATTACAAAAACGGATATAAAACCTATTTATATTGCTTTTAACAAACCAATAGGTATCGTTTGCACAACTGATACAGGAGTTGAAAAAGATAATATTATCGACTACATTAATTTTCCTTCGCGCATCTTTCCAATTGGACGCTTGGATAAAAACAGTCACGGCCTTATTTTTCTTACCAATGATGGCGATATCGTTAATAAAATTTTACGAGCGAGTAATAACCATGAAAAAGAGTATGTGGTGCGCGTAAATCGACCGGTAACTTCTGAATTCATCCATAGAATATCAAATGGTGTTCCAATTTTAGAGACAACAACGAATAAATGTGCTGTTCAACAAATTGGAAAGGATGAATTTAAGATCATTTTAACGCAAGGTTTAAATCGGCAAATTCGAAGAATGTGTGAGTTTCTAGATTACCGTGTTGTATCGCTTAAAAGGATTCGAATTATGAATATTAACTTAGATATTCCGCTGGGGAAATGGCGCTACTTTTCTTCAGATGAATTGCAAGAGCTTAATCGCTTAGTTGAAACTTCAGTTAAAACATACAAAGAGGAAATAGATTCCGATACGGAATAGTTTATTTTATTTTCACCTGAATAATTTCTTGGTCTCCAGTTTTTGATACTGCTCTTCTATCAATGCAAAAACCGGGGCAGGCAATAATTTTTTCTTCGTCTACTAATACAAGTTGCTGTTCCCGCTCCAAATTCGGCACTTTGGCACTTGTTAAAACATCAGAAATTAGTTTCGAGCCTTTTAAACCAATGGCATGTATTCTATCTCCAATCTCCCATTTTCGCAATGAGATTTTACCTGAAATTTTTTCTGGGTTTAAATAAAAAGTAGTTTTATTAAAGTCTTTAGGGACTTCTATAACTTTACATATTTCTATGCTCGGAAGCTTAAATTTTTGTGTGTTTGTAGTATGAAAAACTAGGCTTTCAGCTTCTCGAATTACAGAATTATAGGGTCCACTTAAACTAGTCCAGCTTCTCTTACTTCCTTTTTGAGAGTTTACGAGTGCTAAAATTGCAGGTAAATTATACAGTGGAATTTCAAGTAATTTAAAAATTTCAACTAATTGATAAATAGGAATTTCATTAATTTCATTTAAAGTAAATTTAGAATTTTTAAGGATCTTTTTTCTCCATTTTTCATTTTGGATTTTATCGGTATCTAGTTGTTTTTGAAAAATATCCTGAATCAAATTAACCGATGCTGAAAGTGTTGGAATTTTATAATTTAAAAATGGAAGGTATTCGTTTCGCCATCTATTGCGCGAATAATCATTTTTAGCATTACTGCTATCTTCTCTCCAAGGAATATTATTTGTTTCTGCAAGTGTTTTAAGTTCCTCTTTCGGAAGACTTAAAAATGGCCGGAGATAGCGATCATTTACTGCTTTCATTCCAGAAAGTCCTGACATTCCAGCTTGACGAAATAGTTGTAACCAAAAGGTTTCCATTTGATCGTCAAAATGATGCGCTAAAACAACTTTGGATTTGGGATATTTTTCACTTATTTCATTAAAAAAAGCATAGCGTGTATTTCTAGCTTCTTGCTGAAGATTTCCACCATTTTTTTTTAAGAATTCTTTGAAGTCAACAGCGTGAACAGTAAGTGGCACTCCTATTTTTTTGCAATAATCCTGTACTAAATTTGCATCTTCAATGCTTTCTGTTCCTCGAAGATTATAATTCACGTGTAAGACGTGTAGCGGTAATTTGAGTTTGTTTAAGACCCAAAGCAAGCACATTGAATCCAATCCTCCACTTACTGCAACTAAATAGAGTGGGGCGCTTTGTTTTTTAAAAAAATCAGAAAGAAGACCTTGAATATTAGGATTCATTGAATGCATTTATAATTTTTCCAATTTTTGTCTGGCATTCTGCATATTCTTCTTCAGGTTCAGAAAGAATGGTAATTGCCCCACCAACTGCGCAGGATAAATACTTATCTTCTTTATTAAATACCAAACTACGAATGATTACATTAAAATCAAAATCTCCATTTGGTTCAATGTATCCAATTGATCCAGCATAAATGCCACGTGAAAAATCTTCTAGTTCATCAATATATTTCATTGCATTTAGCTTTGGAGCACCAGTCATAGATCCCATAGGAAATGTAGCGCGAATAATATCTGTAAAACTTGTATTTTCTTTTACCTCGCAACTAACGGTAGAAATCATTTGGTGTACAGTTTCAAAGCTGTATATCGCACATAACTCATCTACTTTAACACTGTTTTTTTGAGCTATTTTTGAAAAGTCATTTCTCACCAAGTCAACAATCATTATATTTTCGCTTCTTTCTTTCTGCTTGTTTTGAAGAGTTTCTTTATTCACCAAATCTTCTATTTCTGAGTTTCCTCTTGCTGCAGTGCCTTTAATTGGTTGAGAAATAAGTTTATTTCCTTTTTTTTGAAGAAATCGTTCAGGACTTCCGCAAAACACTTGATGATTTTCGGTATTTAAAAAAGCAGAAAAAGGTGCTTTAGTGATAGTATTGAGTTTGAAATACAGTTCAAATGGATTATTGATTTTGATGTTTTCAGCAAAATATTCTTGACAATAATTCATTTCGTAAATTTCTCCTTGTTGCAGCAAAGATTTAATCTTCACAACATTTTTTAAGTAATTTTCTTTATTTGTTCGAGCTGAAAATGAAATACTTTCTGATAAAAAGGTTTCTTTCTTATCCTGTTTAAAAAAATCATTGAGTAATTCTTCTGACTCAGTTGTTTTATTGCCTTTGAGATAGTGACGACTTCCATTTTCTATTTTAATAACAAATTCAGGAATCCAAAAATGCACCAAAGGAAATCTAAGAAGGTCATCATTTTTACACTGAATTTCCTCAATTTCGTTTTTTAAATTGTAGTTTAAGCACCCAAAAATAAAGTTGCCTTTGTTTTGATCTAAAAAAACTTGAAGTTTTGCTAATGCAAGTTCAGATGAATCATAAATGCACGCTTCGCTTCCATAAGTGAAAATTCCGCTGTTATTGTTGCTGTTTAAGAAACAAATAGTTTTTTTCAAAAAAATATTTTTTGTCAAATTTAAAATGAATTATTGAAGTCAGCGCTTAAAATTGTTGCTATTAACAAAAAATAGATGTCTTTGCGAACCTTTATATTCAATACTTGTTCTTAATTTTACGTCACTTTAAAACATCAATGAAATTATTTTTATTTTTTCTCTCTATTTTCTTTACTTTTTTAAGTTATTCTCAGTCAAAATATACCTTAAGTGGCTATATAACTGATGGAAAAAATGGTGAGGTAATGGTTGGGACTAAAATCTTTATACCAAGTATAAATCAAGGTACAGTCTCTAATAATTATGGTTTTTATTCTTTGTCTGTTCCATCTGGAACTTATCAAGTAGAATTTAGATCAGGAGTTTACGCTATTGAAGTCAGAAGTCTTGACTTAACTAAAAACTTAGTTTATAATCTTGAAATTGGATCTGATGCTGTTCAAAATCTAAACGAGGTAGTTATTAACGGAAAAAAAGGTGAAAACACTAATTCTACAAAGATGGGACAAGTAGAATTAGAAATGGATAACATTAAAACGTTACCAGCTTTTATGGGAGAGGTAGATGTCATTAAAATTATTCAATTACTTCCTGGAGTCTCCTCTGTTTCTGAGGGCGGACAGGGATTTTATGTTCGTGGTGGTGGTCCTGACCAAAACTTAGTTTTATTAGATGAGGCAGTTGTTTATAATGCCGCACATCTTTTTGGTTTTTTCTCTGTTTTTAATTCCGATGCAGTAAAAAGTGTTACGCTCACAAAAGGTGGAATGCCTGCTAATTTTGGCGGTAGACTTTCTTCTGTTCTTGAAGTAAACATGAACGAAGGAAATAACAAGCAATTTAAAGTAACGGGTGGTATTGGTGCTATTTCTTCTCGTTTGACAGTTGAAGGACCTATTGTTAAAAATAAAGGTTCTTTTATTATTTCAGGTCGCAGAACGTATATTGATATTTTAGCGAAGGCATTAATTCCAGATACATCTCCTTTTGCAGGTTCTGGTTATTTCTTTTATGATTTGAATTTAAAAATGAATTACACGCTAAGTAAAAAAGACCGAGTTTTCTTGAGTGGATATTATGGTAAAGATGTTTTTTCATTTGCTAATAAAGATAGTGATTTTGGTGTTCAAATGCCCTGGGGAAATGGGATTGCTGCTCTCCGATGGAATCATTTGTTCAGCAGTAAATTATTCATGAATCTTACAGCTACAGCCTCAGATTATAAATTTCAATTTATTTCTAATCAAGATCAGTTTAGATTTGGCCTAACTTCTGGAGTTAGAGATATTGGATCAAAATTAGATTTCTCCTATTTTCCTAATACGAAACACAAAATAAAGTTTGGCGCAAACTATATTTTTCATACGTTTACACCATCAAGTGTCTCAGCACAATCTGATAGCGTTGTATTTGATACAGGAAGCCCACAGCAACTCTTTTCTCATGAGGAAGCACTTTATTTTTTGGATGAATTTGATGTAAATGAAGCATTGAAATTTAATGTAGGATTACGCTATAGTATGTATCAGCAAGTCGGACCTTTTACTCGTTATATTAAAGGTGGAATAGGCTCACAAGACACAGCAATTAATTACGCACCTGGAAGTTTAATAAAAAATTATCAAGGTTTTGAACCACGTTTATCTATGCGTTGGATGTTACCCGATAAAAGCTCCATAAAAGCAGGTTACGCTTATAATTATCAATATGTCCACTTAACATCTTTGAGTGCTGTTTCTCTACCAACAGATATTTGGTTTCCCTCTACTGATAAAGCAAAACCACAAATTGGTTGGCAAGGTTCTGTTGGATATTTCAAGAATTTTAACGATGATAAATGGGAAACTTCTGTGGAAATTTATTACAAGGGAATGAATAATTTAATAGAATATAAAGAAGGTGCTTTGCCGGGAGATAATATAAATGATAATACAGATAATCTCTTGGTTTATGGAAAAGGTTGGGCCTATGGTATAGAATTTTTTGTAAAGAAAACAGTTGGTAAATTTACCGGGTGGATTGGTTATACTTGGTCGAAAACAGAACGAAAATTCCCAGATTTAAATGAAGGGAATATCTATCCTGCAAAATATGATAGAAGGCATGATTTAAGTATCGTTGGAACTTACACTTTAAATGAACGTTGGACATTTAGTTCAGCATTTATTTATGCAACAGGAAATACATTGACATTACCAAGCTCTTGGTATGTTCAAGAACAAGATTTATTATTGAATTATGGTGCGCGCAATTCTACTAGAATGGCACCTTATCATCGCTTAGATATCTCTGCAACATGGTATGATAAAGCTTTTAAAATGAAAACCGATGATGTGACAGGAAAACAAATTCAGGTTAAAAAGAAATTTCGCCAAAATTGGGCATTTTCTGTTTACAATGTTTATAACCGAGCGAATCCATTTTTCTTGTTCGTTGATCAAGATGGAGAATTATTAGATGGAGATTTTAAGTTAGCGGTAAAACAAGTTTCGCTATTTCCAATAATACCGAGTGTGACATGGAATTTTGAATTTTAAATAAAACAAAATATGACATCTTTTTTTCAGAAAATAGCTTTTTTATTACTTCTTATTATGGGACTAAATTCTTGTTCCAAGGAAGTTAAAATTGATATACTTGGTTTTGAAGAAAACTTGGTAATTGATGGTTCAATTGAAACAGGAACTCCAGCAATTGTTCTTTTATCAAACTCGAAAGATATTTACGCTTCAACAGATATTAATTCCTATTTAAGTGGGTTTATTTCTGGAGCAACTGTAACAGTATCAAATGGAACGATTACAGACACTTTAATAGAGATATGTACTGACAACCTTCCAGCTGGTTTAGATTCTGTCGCTGCAGTATATTTTGGCGTTCCTATTGAACAATTAGTCGATTTACATTTATGCGCCTATGTTTCTACAGGAATAGTAGGTGAAGTTGGAAAAACATATACCTTGAAGGTAATTCACAATAATAAAACTTATACATCATCCACAAAAATTGAAAATCCAACAGTCTTGGATAATTTGTTTTGGAAAGAGCAAGCTAATCTTCCGGGATATGGTTTTTCATGGGCGAAAATAACTGATTCTCCAATAATGGGAGATGCTTATCGTTGGGAAGTAAAGAATCTTAGTGATGTATCTTTTTCAAAACCATTTCAACCGTTTACCGATGATCGTTTTTACAACGGTTTAACTTTTGAATTTTCTGTTGAAAATCCTATGAGTTTTAAAGATACAATAATTGAAAATCAATACAAGGGGTATTATAAATTAGGGGATACAATTGTTGTAAAATTTTCTAAACTTGGAAAAAAAGAATACCAATTTTTTGAGAAAAAATACAATCAAATTTTTTCTGGTGGAAATCCATTTGCGACTCCAACGAATATTCCATCAAACATAGAAGGAGGTGCTCTTGGAGTTTGGGCTGGTTTTTCACCGTGGTATGATACGCTTATTTGCGTTCCATAAAATTTAATGTTGCCGAATGTGCCCTTTTTGATTCTCGGGAATTTCTAAAGTCCACAAATAATTACCAATAAAATGGCTCCCAAGGTAGCCCATTTTTTTTTGAAGTACCATTGGAAAATAAACATGCTCTTTTGAACTTAATCCCAGAATATTACTCTGTGGAGCAATTCCATCTTGCAGACAGGCAGGAGCCTTATTTTTCCCACTTAAATTACAGCCATAATGAACAACATCCTTCCATTCTGAAACATTCACTTTTCCAGCTTCTGCGTTTTCTGGAGCAATAATATAAAAGCCACCAAAATTTATTTTTCTCCTTAATTCATCTAAAAGACCTAATGAATAGGCAAAACCCATACTATGAGCAACAATGAAAAGGCTGTCATTTTTAGATTTATTGGGGAGTTCATTTAAAATCTGCAGAAGATTTTTACCAGCAATGTGTCCATTTTTTTTTCGTATTGCAAATCCCTCAATATTGCTTTCAGTTGCGAGAAGTTCATAGCTATTTACCATCTGTTTTGCAGCGTTATCAGAGTATTTACAACGGTGTTTCTTTAAATTTTCGCAAGGTTTAGGATAGACAACTAAATTAGTTGAAAAATTAAGAAGCGATCGATGATTCGAGGTAGCTACAGAATGATGTCCATCGGCATACCAAATATCATCTGCATTTAGGCGAGCTTGAAAAAGTAAATCAATTTCACTCCAAGGTCGCCAATAACTATAACGATCAAAATTAAAAAGATGATTTTCCGAATTTGGATATTCTAAGCCTTTTTGCTTAATGTCATCCATATTTTTTTCAAAGTCATTGCTAATTGAAACTGGACGGTAACCATTAACAAAAACTAAAATTCGCTTAATCGGATCTTTTTGAAGAAGGTGATGGGTGATTTCTATTCCCAAATGATTAAAAATTCGCTCAGAAACTAATTTACCCTGCTTATTTTTATTGCGGATGACAATATAATGCGTGGAAGCATTCAACTTAATTTTCTTTCCTTTTAAACTTAAAGTATTTGATGAGCCATAAAATTTCATTTTTGTTGGAGAGGTCTGATTAAAATAGAGGACTTTAAAACCTTTTTGAATCAAATAATTTTTTTTGGTTTTTATGTAAATTTGACTTTGAATTTCAGTTGTTTCTTCGCAAGCAAAGAGAGCAGTATTTTTATGATTAGCTATTAATTCTGTTAATTGATAGTTTTTTAAAGCGGCTATTTTATGCGATTTTAGATAACTATATTTAAAGTAGTAATTAACTGCTAAAAATGAGCTGTAAACAAGCAGAATAGCAAGTCCCCAAATTAAAAGTTTTACTAATCTAAACGACATCCGTTGAATAAATGCACTTTTAGTGATTTTTAGATTTATTTTTCTTCGAAAAAATAAGAGCAATAAAAGTGTAAGGGAAATGGCTGTCAAATGAGCAATGCAAATTTGCTTTTGAAACACTAAAAATTGAGGTTTGAAAAACCAGTTTGAAATATCCAAATAACGATAAACAGCATTTGTTTTGTAAGGCCTAATGATAGCATTCAAAGGATTTAAAGAATCTATGCTTATTTCTTTGTTTTTATTTTCTTTCCAGAAATAATATGCAACTAAGCCGTTATTTGTTCTTACAAATTCATAATCGTCATGAATTCCAAAATGAAGTGGGTTTTTCCGAAGTTCTAAGCATTGTTTCCAGCTTAAATACAAATTTGGAATACTATCTTGCGCTACTGAATCTTTCTCCGGTTTTATTCCAAATGAATTCTTTAATTGTTCTGCAATTGAAGAAGATAGGTTTCCTGATGGCGAACTAGAAACAAACATCAATCCTTTAGTTGGAATTGAGAAACCACTGAGTGCTGGATTATTAAATCCGGGAATTACAAAAACATAAAAAGCATTTGGTTCTCTATTTTTAAATGAGCTAAAATAACTATCCCTTATTGATTTCATTTGTTCTGTATAGCGATTTCCATCAGAACTTGGATTAGCCCATTTTTCTTTAGATTTAGTATTAAATTCAGCTAAAATATATGGGGTTAACTGAATTTTTGCTTTTTGAAAATAGGCGGGGAGAAGATTTACTTCTGCACGTTTTAATATTGTGCCTACTGGAATTATGTAGACATTTATTTTTTTAGTAGAAAAAGATAAAGAATCAAATCGAATGGAATCGTTTTGCTGACTTAAAAAAACTTGATTGATTAAACATATTAAAAAACACGAAATCAAGATTTTTAATTTCATAAGAAATTTTTAAGTGAGTACTATAAATGCATAAAACTCTTTTTTGCTAATAATTCATCATTTGATTCTCTGTAATCTGGATCATCAACACAACAATCAACAGGGCAAACTGCAGCGCATTGAGGTTCATCATGAAATCCAACACACTCTGTGCATTTGTCATGGGTTATGTAATAGACATCTAAATTTACTGCTTCAAAAGCATTGTCCGCTAAAATCTCATCGCCATTTAAAGTGGAAATTATTCCTTTTAAACTTGTGCCATCGGAATATTTCCATTCGGCACCACCTTCATAGATTGCATTATTTGGACATTCAGGTTCGCAAGCACCGCAATTAATACATTCATCGGTAATCATTATGGCCATATCTCTACTATTTAACTGCAAATATAAACATGCTTTCTGATTCTTTTGTTTTCTATTCATAAAAATAAGAACATTCTTATCTTTGCACCGTGAAGAAAGATAGAATTATCAGTGCTTTTGCTCAACTTGGGAAAATAATGAACTGCTTGGGCCAAAACCATGCAAATAAAGATTTTGAATTGGGAATTACTCCCTTAGAATTGGAAAACTTTAATAGTTTAATCAGTCGTCAAGTTCATCACAATGGTTGGTTTTCTGAAGACATGGTCCGTAAAGCATTCTGTTCCTTAGCTGCTATGTTAGAAAAAGAAAAATTGGAGGCTTGGGCAAAGAACTATAAATTCAATGAAAAACCCTTGACTGTTGCAGTTATAATGGCTGGAAATATCCCGCTAGTTGGTTTTCATGATTTTTTGTGTGTCCTCCTTTCTGGAAATAGAATACTTTGTAAGTTGAGTTCAGAAGATAAATTATTACTTCCTGCACTTTCTAAAATATTAATTCATTTAGATTCTGATTTTGAAGGGTATATTTCTTTTTCAGAGGGTAATATTTCAAATTTTGATGCTGTAATTGCTACTGGAAGCACAAATTCATTGGATCATTTTATTCAGTATTTTTCAAAGTGTCCTCATTTGTTTCGTGGAAGCCGAACTTCTTTAGCAGTAATAAATGGCAGTGAATCAGACGAGGAATTAGTCGAATTAGGTAAGGATTTGTTTGACTATTATGGTCGTGGTTGTCGGAATGTTTCGCATATTCTTCTGCCAGAAAATTATAGTCTGAATCGAATTTTTGAAGCGATTGTAGGTTATGGAGAAGTAGTTAATAATAAAAAATACGGTAATAACTATGATTATTACAAATCCATTCATTTGATGAACTTGGAAAAGTTTTTAGATAACAATTTTTTATTAGTAAAAGAAAGCCAAGAATTATTTTCTCCGCTTGCAATGATTTATTATTCATTTTACAGCAATGAAAATCAGGTAAAAGATTTCATTTCTAAGAATGAAGGAAACATCCAATGTATTGTTGGTTCTAATTTTATACCTTTTGGCAAAGCACAAGCGCCTGGCTTAGCGGATTACGCTGATAATACTGATACGATGGCTTGGCTTGTAAATCTGAGATTCTAAAAATTTATTTTGGAAACAAGTGAATGAAATATTTTTTTTTCTTTGTTTCTTGTCCTTTTATATTTAGTATTTATAAGAAAAAAACTCCAGAATGGAGTTACCTAGCTTTTCGGTAGTTTCAATTAAGCTATGCGGCTAATGTTTTTTTTTTTTTTTTTTTGATACCACGTACTTTGCCATATTGATTTTTATTTATTAGCGCAGTGACATAGCAAACTTAGCAAATGATTTATTGAAAAAAATAATTATTTTTACAAAACACCAAATAATTTATAGCCAAGTTGAATAGTAATCATACTCGTTTTGATAGATTGAGCTTGGCTTTGGTAACTAAATGGTGATCCCATATCTGTAGGATTAAAATCATATTTAACATCAATTCTAAATTTTAATACATCTAAGCCAAAACCAATTTGTACCCCAGCATTTGCTTTTTTCATGCCTGTTTTTTTAAAATCAATTTCTAAAGCCTTCACTTCGTCAATACCAGTTATTTCATTTTTTAGTAAGTATTGAAAATTTGGTCCAGCATATATTCTTAAAAATTTAAGCATTTTTAAACCAACCAAAACGGGTACATCTATATAATATGCTTGCTGTTTAAGATTTATAGTTTCGCCAGAAATTGGTTCTTTAATTTCAAAATTATAACCTCTTGTGTTATAAACAAGTTCTGGTTGCACAAAAAGACCAATTAATTTAATTTTAAAACGCCCATAAATCCCACCGTTAAATGTGTTTTTGTTAGTTATCTTTAAATCGTTTGATACTTTTTGCATCACGTCTGCAGCCGTAATATTTAAGCCGCCTTTTACACCTATTTCAAATGACTGAGAATAACAAGCAATACTAAAAGTTAATGTGGCTATAACTAAAATTAATTTTTTCATTTATTTATTTTTTAAAATTAAAGTTACTATTATTTTATTTATTTTTTTTATTTTATTTTTAAAAAAATACATCATTATGATATAAATGCTTGTTTTCTGTTTGCAGACAGTCTAAAGACTATAGGATAAGTACTATCCTTTTTTACTCTTCTCTTGTCTAGCACTAGGTTTAATGTTGCCATGTGAGTTAAAATTATGGCATCCTACTCACATAAATTTGCATACATATTTGCAAACATTTGGTCTTTTTTAGTGCTTTTTGGTACTTTTTTAGCACTTTTTGGTAGTTTTCACCCCAAAGTAAAAACCATAAAAAAACCCAGTAAAGACTTATCTATACTGGGTTTTTTTTGTGGGGGTTGACGGGTTCGAACCGCCGACCCTCTGCTTGTAAGGCAGATGCTCTGAACCAGCTGAGCTAAACCCCCGATATTAGCGTTTGCAAATATAGCATTTTTTTTAAAGTATCTTTTAAAAACTAAAAAATTATTGCGCTGTTTTAAGTTCTTCAATTTTATTTAAAACATCGTCTAATCCTTCTTTAAATTTTTCAAAATCTTCTTTGTATAAGAAAATCTTATGTTTTTCAAAGCTTCCATCGCCATCCTCACTGAAGATTTTCTTGCTTTCTGTTAGAGTGATATACAAATCATTTCCTTTGGTAGCTTTGATATCAAAAAAATAGGTTCTTTTTCCTGCTCTAACTGCTTTGGAATAAATTTCATTTTGTTCACTGCTCATACGATCTTAGTTTTCTTAATTCAAATATGCTATTTTTTTATCAGTTAGACAAATAAAAAAAAACATGAAACAAAATTAATCGTATTTCGTATGTTAAATATTAATAAAAATAAACTCAAGGGCTTGAAATTCAGATTGTTTTTTCTTTTTTTTATAATTATAATGAGTTCTTGCTCATCTATTTTGGATAGAGAGCATGTTGGAATTGATTTAAAAGAGATTAAGAAAAAAGGCAAGCTGACTGTTCTTATAGAAAATTCTTCGCTTTCTTTCTTTGAATACCGTGGAAAAAAACTTGGTTTTGAATACGAGATACTAGATTCATTTGCAAAATCTATCCATCTTCCTTTAGAATTAAAAGTAGTATCGAATTCCAAAGATTTTTTTCGCTTATTAAATGATGGTGAAGGAGATATATTAGCTGCTAATTTAGCTGTTTCTCTAGCGGATAAGAAAATAATTAATTATTCTGAACCATTTTATTTTACAGAGCAGGTATTGGTGCAGCGTCAAGAACAAACTTTAGTGAAAGAGCCTCTCGATCTAATCGAAAAAAGTATTTACGTACGAAAAAATTCATGCTTTGAAAAGAGATTAAAAAGTATTCAAGAGGAAATTGGATCAAAAATAGGTGTAAAAACATTTGAGAATGACCCTATTACAGAAGATTTAATTGAAAAAGTAGCAAATGGTGAAATTAATTATACATTGGCTCATGAAAATTTAGCTCGGATAAGTAAGGAATTACATTCGAATTTGAACATTCAAACAAAAATTTCATTTAAACAGAAAATTGCTTTTGCTCTGCGTTTAAAGAGCCCTAAACTTAAAAAGTCCTTGGATCTGTTTTTGGAAAAATATTGTGAATCAAAGGAATTTAAAGAGCTAAAGAAAAAGTATTTTGATTATTTAAGCTCTCAAGTTGCTGTTGAATATACTGCTACTAAAGGAAATTTATCGCCATTTGATGACTTATTTAAAGCTGCGGCAAATAAGTATGCTTGGGATTGGAAAATTTTAGTAGCAATTTCACATAAAGAATCACGATTTAATCCAAATGCCAGAGGTTTAGGGGGTGCTTTTGGTTTAATGCAATTTATGCCATTAACGGGTCAGATTTATGGTGTTGGACCTAATTCTAGTCCTCAAGAACAAATTGAAGCAGCAATGAAAATGTTGGATAAAACGTATCGATCTTGGTCATCTGTGCCGGATCCTGAGCAACGCATGAAGTTTACGCTAGGATCTTATAATGCTGGTCGCTGTCATATTGAAGATGCTCAAAAATTAGCAAGAGAAAATGGATTGAATGGGGATCTTTGGGATGAAAATGTAGAATTAATGGTTAAGAAATTGTCCGATCCAGAATATTACCGTTCTCCTAAATTACGATGTGGTGCATACAGAGGGGGTGCTTTTTCGTATGTAAGAACTATCTACTTCAATTATAAAGCGTGGCAGTAAAAGACAAGAAATTAATTATTGTTCAAGGTTCAACTGCATCTGGAAAAACAGCAGTTTCTATTGCTTTAGCAAAGCATTTCAATACGGAGATTATTTCTGGAGATTCAAGGCAGTTTTATCAGGAAATGATAATTGGAACTGCTCGCCCAAGCATTGAGGAATTATCAATGGTTAAGCATCATTTTATTTCAAGTCATTCTGTTTTAGATGAATTTAATACTTCAGATTTTTCACTAAAAGCAAGAGCAGTTTGCGCTAGCTTGTTTGAAACTAAAGATCAAGTAATTTTAGTTGGGGGTTCAGGAATGTACATCGATGCGCTGACTTTTGGCTTGGATGAAATTACAGCAGATGAATCAATACGGCAAGCTCTAAATAAAATCTATGAAAATCAAGGTCTAGATATTTTGGTGAATGAATTACATGAAAAAGACCCCGAATTTTGTCTTTCTGCAGATTTAAAAAATCCTGTTCGTGTAATTCGAGCTTTAGAGGTTATAAGAATGACAAATCAACCCTATTCTACTCAAAGAAAAGGTTTTAAGAATGATTTGCCCTATGATATTGTTCGTTTTAGTATTGCTTGGAAAAGAGAGGATCTATACGATAGAATTAATCTTCGTGTTGATGAAATGATAACTAATGGTTTAGTTGAGGAAGTTAAAGGTTTACAGGAATTTCAAAGTCTTAGTCCTCTCAAAACCTTGGGTTATTCTGAGATTTTTGATGTAATAAACAATAAGTGCTCACTTGAAACAGCAATTGAAAAAATCAAGCAGCATTCTAGAAACTATGCAAAGCGACAGATGACTTGGCTTAGACGTTATTCTGATGTCAATTATTTAGACCCATATTCAAAGGATACATTGATTTCTCAGGCAATTGCAAAAATGTCTATTTAAATTCTTTGTCTTCAACTTGTTTTTTTTGTCTATATATTTTATGGTTAAAGAATTGTTAAAATCACTTATTGTTTAACATTTTTCTAAAATTCAAGGTAATTTAACACATTATTATAATTTTTTTTCGATGAAAAATCTATTTGTTAGTTTATTTATTCTTTTTTTATTTCAAGGATTTAGCCAAAAAATTAGAATTAAAGTATTGAATCAAAAGGATACTACAGTTCATCTTATTCGTTATTATGGCGAGAAACTATACTATGCTGATACAGCTGAGATGAAAAACGGACAAGTTGTATTTGAGGGCTCAAAGCAAAAACCAGGTATTGTTGGTTTGTTTCTTCCTGGGCAAAGATATTTTGAGTTTATTTACAACAATGAGGAAGTTATTTTAGAAACGAGCTCACCTGATTTTATTCCAAATATGAAGGTTAAAAAATCTGTTGAAAATTCATTGTTTATTCCTTATGTCAATTTTATTCAGACTCAAAGATCTGAGCTAAATAAATTAACAGAGAAGCGAAGTCTTTTAGATAAAGGTAATTCTGAATATAAAAATTTATCTGATCAAATCGATAAAAAGAACAAGGATGTAGATGATTATCAGTTAAAATTAATCTCGGAAAATCCGACAAAATTAGTTGGTAAAATTGTAAAAATGTCACGTGAAATAGCTATTCCTGAGGCACCGAGGGATGATGCTGGCAAAATTTTAGATTCCAATTTTAGATTTAAATATTACCGTAGTCATTTCTGGGATAATGTAGATTTAAACGATGATGCCTTAGTAAACAATCCTGTTTTTCATAATAAATTAGAATTCTATTTTGGAAAAAACATGTGCATTCAACACTGGGATTCAGTTCTTTATTATGCCTTTGATTTTTGTGATCGCTTACCTCAAAATTCAAAAATGTTTGAGTACTCTGTTGGTTGGATAGCTTCTACATACGGGAAAAGTGAAATTATGGGTATGGATAAAGTTTATATGTATATGTTAGATCGTTACTATTGCACAAAAAATGCAGCAGGAAAATCACCAGCATTTTGGGTTGCTGAGGATAAATTCGAGGATATGTGCGACAACTTAAAAAATAAATTAAATCTTGTGATTGGCGCTCGCCCACCAAACTTGATATTGAGAGATACAACTGATACAAAGTGGTTTGATTTCTATAGTTTAAAATCAGATTATACAATCGTATATTTTTGGGACCCAGAATGTGGTCATTGCCAAAAGACTACGCCAAAATTAGAGA
The DNA here is from genome assembly GCA_044358215.1 of Crocinitomicaceae bacterium. Lineage (GTDB taxonomy): Bacteria > Bacteroidota > Bacteroidia > Flavobacteriales_D > Crocinitomicaceae > UBA952. The sequence goes on along the minus strand of JBIKOE010000003.1, from coordinate 46,404 downwards.
CACTTTATCAGAAAAAGTTTAAGCCAAGAAACATAGAAATTTATGCTATTGGTAAGGCAATTGGAAAAGATTTTGAAGGCTGGAAAAAATTTATTCGTGAAAATAACATGTCTTTTATTAATGTAGCAGTAACAGATAAACTTTATGAGCAAGCAAAAGCAGACCCCAATAGTTTGGTACCAGTATATCCCGGTGAAAAAGGAAAACCTACTACTTTAGAATCATTAAATTACCAAACTATTTATGATATTTTCTCAATGCCAAAGGTTTACATCTTAGATAAGGATAAAAAAATTATCGCTAAACATATTTCTATTTCACAAATGGAAGATATGTTGGATCGCCTACAAGGTTTTACGGATGCTCCTAAGCTTTTCCCTCCTGATCCAGAAGAAGATGAACAGATGCAAAAGAAAGAGTAACTTTACTGCATGATTCAAAAATTAAAGACTGCACTAAATCATAGTACTAAAATTCTTATTACCACTCATAAGTCGCCAGATGGTGATGCAATTGGAAGTTCTGTTGCTTGGTATCATTTTCTAAAAGCACAAGGAAAAGAATCACTTATTCTACTGCCTGATGAACCCGCTGATTTTTTACTCCCTTTCTTAAAGAATGTAGATTTTTTAATTTATGAAAAAGATCAAGCGAAAGTAGATTTGGAGTTAGCTGATTTTGATTTGGTTTTTTGTTTAGATTACAATGCTCCTATTAGAGTAGGTAAGCAAATGGAAGCTTTATTAGATAAGGTTAAATGTAAAAAGGTAATGATTGATCATCATCAAAATCCTGCTGAATTTTGCGAAATAGTAATTTCACGACCAGAAATTTGTTCTACTGCTCAACTTATTTATGAATGTATTGAGGAATTGGGAGCAAAGGAATTTCTAAATAAAAGTTGTTGCGAAGCTATTTATTTAGGAATTCTAACTGATACAGGCTCATTTCGCTATCCTTCCGTTACAGCAAAAACACATCTTATTTTAGCTGACCTTCTCGAAATGGGTGTAGTGCATTTTAAAATTCACGAGGAAATTTTTGATGTTAATACATTGGATAAAATTCAACTTAGAGCGTACGCAATTGCGAATAAATTTGAAAAAATACCAGGGTTTCCAATTGGACTAATTTCTATGTCTTCAGAAGAGCTTCAGCGATTTAATTATCAAAAAGGTGATACTGAAGGCCTTGTAAATGTTATCTTATCAATTGAAGGAATTTCAATCGCATTATTTTTAATGGAAGCTAAGGAAGGGATAAAGATGTCTTTTCGATCTAAAGGCGCTTTTTTTGTAAACGATTTTGCTGAAAAAAACTTTTCTGGAGGTGGTCATAAATATGCTGCTGGAGGATTTAGTTCAGAATCATTAAATGCAACAATCTCTCGTTTTAAAGCGTTAGTAAGTGAACTAATACCATGATTAAAAGCTTCACATATTTTTTCTTTATCATGCTAATTGTTTTATCATGTAGACAAGAGAAAAAATCTCAAGGAGAAGAAAAAAGTAAATGGAGTAAAGGGCATTCTGTGAATTTTAATCAAGAACTCCTGATCAGAGAGCAAATGCAGATTAAGCTTTTTTTAGATCATAAACAATCCTTAAAAATGAATTTGACTAATTCTGGACTGAGGTATATGATTTATAAAAATGGAGTAGGTAAAGAATTAGCAAAGAATGGTCAGCTAGCTACAATTAAAATTAAAATTTCATTGCTAGATGGAACAATTTGTTATGAGACAATTGACAATGAATATGAGTATTTTGGAATTGAAAAAAGTGAAAAGGAATTTGGTATTCATGAACTTGTTAAATACATGAAAGTTGGAGACAGAGCAAGGGCAATTTTACCAAGTCACTTAGCACACGGATTGTTAGGCGATCGTGAGAATATACCTCCTCAGTCAATTTTGTATTTAGATGTTGAATTAATCGATTTAAAAAAATGAAATACATTATAATTTTGCTTTTTTTTACTTTACTAGTCAATCATGCTTGCACTAATAGTGTTAATAAAAAGGACCAGGAGTTTAAAAAGAGTGAAAAAAAGAAAAAAAATAAGTCTTCATCCAAGAAAGATATTATTAGATTTAGTGAAGGAAAAGAAAACTTAAAAAGCTTTGAAAAAGGAAAAATTGAGAATACAAAATTTCTAGATAATGGAATTGTTATCAAATGGATTGTAAACGGTGCAGGAAGAAAAATAAAAAAAGGGGAAATGGTTCTTTTAGAATACCGGTTGGCGCTCCCTGATGGTAAAATTATAGATGGGAATAATAAATTGAATCTACCATTTATTCCTTTTGTTTTGGGATACAACATGCAAACTTCAGGTTGGGATAGCGCAATTAGTGAACTTTCTATTGGTGATTTTGCAAAAATTGAAATTCCATCTGAATTGGCTTATGGTTCAAAAGGAATCAAAGATATTATACCTCCTAATTCAGTGAATTGGCTGTATGTTAAAGTTCATTCCTTTGTTTCTCCTAGTATAAATGAAAATGGTGTTACTTCTTGGAAATTGAGAGAGGGATCAGAAAAAATTAACGAAAAATTAAAAAAAGAACTTTCATTTCACGCAATTGTGTCAACTGAGTCTAAAGGTTCTGTAATGAATACACGTCTTTCAAATTTCCCAATTAAATTTGCACCTGGTTCTAAAAATATAGTCCCAGGTTTACGTAAGGTGTTAAAGAACGCAAATAAAGGCGATAAATATTATATTATTTTAGATAGTAAACAGGCTTATGGATCTAGAGGATATTCTACGATAATTAAAGCGAATGAGTCTGTATTTTTCAATATTGAAGTTATTGATGTGAAGCTTATTTAAATGGTTTTCACTATCTTTGGATTCTTTTAAAAGAAAAAAATCTTGAAAACAACTCTTTCTTTATTAGTACTTTTTATTACTTTTTTTTCGTTCGTTACAGAAGCACAAAGGGTTATTGATACAGTTGATACTCCTTATGGAAAAATGCTGTTGTATTCAAATAAAACGTGGACATTTTTTAATAAACCAATATTTGATGGTATTATGAATCAGAGAATTCATAAAATAATGACTAATAATCAAGATATTCCATACACACAATTTTGGAATAATGAAGTTTGTTTCATGAGCAAGGATAACGATTTAAGTAAGTTGAAAGATACTATTTGGTTAAATTTAAAAAATGAGTCCAATGTGGATTTTAAAATGCCTGTTTCTGGTGCAGTAACTTCTCCTTATGGTTTTCGGAAAGGAAGAAATCACAATGGTGTTGATATGAGTTTAAAAACAGGTGATACAATTTATGCAGTTTGGTCAGGTAAAATTCGTTATGCAAAATACAATGATGGTGGCTTTGGTAATTTAGTAATTATTCGTCATCACAATGGATTGGAAACTTTATCTGCTCATCTAAGCAAATTTTTAGTATTTCCTGATCAAGATGTTGTTGCGGGCGAACCTATTGGACTTGGAGGAAGTACTGGCCGTTCTTCTGGACCTCATTTACATTTTGAAATTCGCTTTTATGAAGCTCCCATTAATCCTGAGTTCTTCATTGATTTTGAAAGTAAAAAATTAAATCATCAAAAACTTTTCGTACATAAATCACTTTTTTCTCCTAGTCTAAAGCCTACAGAATCTTTTGATGATTCATATTTAACAGAACTTCCTCAAACAAATGATAGTCTTTCAATACAACTTCCCATAATTAAACCTCCAGTTGTCATACAAAAACCAAAAATTAAGTATTATAGGGTGAAATCAGGAGATACCTTAACGGAAATTGCAAATAGAAACAATACTACTGTTTCGAAATTATGTCAGTTAAATGGAATTAATCCAACATCAATAATTCAATTAGGGAAAAGTTTACGAATTAAATAGTTTATGAAGAATACAGTTTGCTTTTATATTTTTTTATTCCTTTTTATACTTTCTTCTTGTTCCGACTATAGAAAAATAGTCAAAGGGGATGATTATCAATTAAAATTTGAACTTTCAAATAAGTTATACGATAAATCTGAATTTGATCAGTGTATAATTCTTTTTGAGCAGGTTTATCAACATTCTCCCAAATCACCTGAGGGTGAGTTGTCCTATTTCCGCTTGGCTAATAGTTATTTTAAAAATGAAGATTACAACATGGCAGGTTATTATTTCAATAATTTTGTCGAACGTTTTCCTTACAGTAAAAAAATAGAGGATGCGTCTTTTCTTGTAGCTTTGTGTAGTGTTAATAATTCACCAAAGTATGCCCTTGATCAAAGCGAGACGATCTTAGCGATTAATAATGTGCAACAATTTGTAGATATTTTTCCTCAATCTATATTGGTAGATTCTTGCAATAAAATAATTGATAGATTAAAATTCAAATTAGAATTAAAGGATTTTGATGCAGTGAAATTGTATTCTAAAACTGAAAATTACAAAGCTGCAGTTACATCTTGTGAGATTTTTATGGATAAATATATTAATTCAAGATTTACAGAAGAAGTTAATTTTCTCTATGTAAAAAATTCAGTTTTTCTTGCTAAGAATAGTATTGAAAACAAAAAAGAGGAGCGAATAGAGCAATCTAAAGAAAGATTCCTTAACTTTGTGAAAAATTATGAGAAATCAATTTACTTTAAGGAATTGAATTCATTAATAAATAGCTTTTCTGTAAAACAAAACTAATACCAAAGAAATAACATGTCGACGATTTCAAAACCAACAGCAGCTGAAAAATCTATAATTACAAGAGATACAATTCTTTTGGAAGAGAAAACAGGTAATATTTACCAATCTTTAGTCGCTATCTCAAAACGAGCAAATCAAATTAGTGCAACTGTGAAAGAAGAGTTAACTCAAAAATTACAGGAATTTGCAACAACCACTGATAACTTGGAAGAGATTTTTGAAAATAGAGAGCAAATTGAAATTTCAAAACATTACGAAAAAATGGCTAAGCCAACAGCAATAGCTACGCAGGAGCTTTTAGATGATAAAATCTACATGCGAAATCCAGAATTAGAGGATTAATGTACGGAAAGCGCATCCTTCTCGGTATTTCAGGAGGTATTGCAGCTTATAAAATTGCTTACCTCATTCGTTTATTGAAAAACCAAGGTGCAGAAGTCAAATGTGTGATGACTCCTTCTGCTACAGATTTTATTAGCCCACTGGTTGTTTCAACATTATCAGAAAATCCTGTTGCCATAGAATTTTGGAATAAAGAGTCTGGTCTTTGGACAAACCACGTAGAATTAGCACTTTGGGCGGATTTATACATAATTGCACCAGCAACAGCTAATACAATTGCGAAAATGGCTAACGGCATCTGCGATAATCTATTATTAGCTTGCTATTATTCATCTAAGTCTAAAACAATTATCGCTCCAGCAATGGATTTAGACATGTACCAACATCCAACATTTAAGAGGAATTTAAAGCAATTAATAAGTGATAATGTTTTGGTAATCCCTGCTACAAATGGAAGTTTGGCAAGTGGATTGGAAGGAGAGGGAAGAATGGAGGAACCAGAAAATATTTTACGGTTTATTCAAGTTAATTTACTTTTTAGTGCAAATGAGTTAAACAGCAAAAAAAAGATTCTTATTACTGCAGGTCCAAGCTATGAAGCGATTGACCCAGTTCGGTTTATTGGAAATCATTCAAGTGGAAAAATGGGCTTTGCTTTAGCTGAAATTTGCCTCGCAAAGGCGTGGGAGGTGACTTTGATTTGCGGTCCAACTAATTTGGACTTAGCTCATCCTAATTTAAATATAATTCCTGTTTTTTCAGCTCAGGACATGCTTTTAGCAGTTCAAGAAAACTGGAAAAATGCCGATATAGGAATATTTTCTGCTGCAGTTTCAGATTATCGTCCGGAGAAGCTTGAGTCCCAAAAAATAAAAAAAACTGAAAAAACCATAAATCTACAACTCCTTAAAAATCCTGATATTATCTCTTGGGCTTCTGAGAATCGAGGAGCTAAACAATTTGTTGTTGGATTTGCATTGGAAACAAATAATGCTCTTGAATTTGCGTTAAATAAATTGGAATCTAAAAAAATGGATATGATTGTTTTAAATTCAATGGAAGATAAAGAAGCTGGATTTAAAAAAGAAACAAATAAAATTACTATCTTAGATAAAAAGAAGGGAAAATATTCTTTTCCAGCAAAAAGTAAAAGAGAAGTGGCAAGCGATATAATTGATACAATTTTAAAATTGATATGATGCTAAAAAAAGTCATGATATTTTTTTTATTGATTTTTTGCTCTCACGTTTTTTCGCAAGAATTAAATTGTCAAGTTTCTGTAATTGTGGATACAAGGGTTGAGGTTAGTTCGGTGGAAAAAGAAGTAATTGAGCAAATGAAACAAAGCGTTACTGATTTGATGAATACTACTTCTTGGACAAAAGACAAGTTTGAGCCAGAAGAGCGAATTAATTGTGTGCTTCAAATTCAAATTAAAACAATTCCAAGTCTTGGAAATTATACTGGCTATATTCAAGTTCAATCTACTCGACCTGCTTTTAATTCCAATTACAACTCAGTACTGTTTAATTTTCAAGATGATAATTTAATTTTTTCGTATTCTAGAAATACACCTTTGTTATTTTCTGCAAATCAGTATCGCGATAATTTATCTTCAATTTTAGCCTTTTATGCTTATTTTATAATAGGTATGGATTACGATTCCTATTCATTAAAAGGTGGTAGTCCCTATTTTTTAGAAGCCCAGCAAATCGTAACGAATGCTCAGGTATCAAATACTGCTGGATGGAGATCTGCTGAGCCAGGCAAGAAAAATCGCTTTTGGTTAGTAGATAACATGATGCAACAGTTTTTTGATCCCTTACGTGAATGTAATTATTTGTATCATCGACAAGGAATTGATCATTTGTATGATAAGAAAGTTGAGGCGAAGAAGCAGATGTACGATGCTTTGAATAAATTACCCGCAGTTGTTTTGACGCGTCCTAATAATGTTAATATTTTGAATTTTTTAAGTAGTAAAATATCAGAATTTAAAAATGTAATGTCCGATTCAGAAATTAAGGATAAAACGGAGTTTGTGAATTTGCTTAAGAAATTAGATTCTGCAAATTCTACCATCTACTCGACAATTTTAGATTAAAATGCTTCAGCTACTTCGCATATCTAATTTTGCATTGATAGATGAAGTTCAAATCAATTTTAATGAAGGTTATACGGTAATCACTGGTGAAACAGGTTCTGGAAAATCCATACTTTTAAATGCTTTAAATCTTATTTTAGGAGAACGTTCAGATTTTTCAGTAATTGGTGCAAAAAATTCTAAAGCTTCTGTCGAAGCTGAGTTTACTATTTCTGAAAAGTTTAGATTATTTTTTGAGGAGCATGATTTAGATTTTGAGAAACACTTAATTGTTCGCCGTGAAATTAGTAAGGAAGGGAAATCGCGTAGTTTTATAAATGATACTCCGGTCCAGTTGTCTGTGTTGCGAAACTTGACCGTACTCCTCATTCAAATTCATTCGCAATACAATACATTAGAGTTAAAATCAAAGTCCTATCAACTTGAATTAATAGATATTCTTGCGGGCTTAGAAAAAGAGCGAACAGCTTTCTCTACGGATTTCAAAGAACTTTCAAATTTAAATCGTTTACTTGCTAAAAAGCAGGAAGAACTTAGTAATATATTACAAGCGCAGGATTACAACTTATTTGTTTTAAGTGAATTAAAGTCTTTACGCTTGGATGCTATTGATTATTCCTTTATTGAAAGTGAGTTATCGCGAATGGAGAATTCCGAAAACCTAAAAGCTGTTTTTTCACAATTAATTTCCCTGACAGACGAAAATGGAATTTTTGAACAACTTCAAACTATAAAAGGTAGTATTGATAAAAATATCTATCTGGATTCAAATCTTAATGCAATTAAAAGTCGTTTAGATTTTGTTTTACTTGAGTTAAAAGATCTTTCGAACGATTCCTTACGTCATTTAGATAATGCACATGCTGACCCAAAGCAATTAGTGGAATTAACAACTTCATTAGACGCCTTCAATTTAGCTCTCAGTAAGCACAGAGTTCAAGATCAGGAACAATTAAAATTATTTGAAGAAGATTTGCAGACGAAAGTAGAAACGGTAGCTGCTTTAAATAGCGAGGTAGAACAACAAACTAAGCAAGTTGCTCAGTTGGAAAAACTTTTACGCGAAAAAGCAACAATTTTACATGAAAAAAGAACAAAAGCAGAAGGAACTATCCTTTCAGATCTCCAAGGAATTTTATTGGATTTAAAACTTCCACATACGACATTAGATTTTAATCTTAGTTTGAATAATGAATTAAATTCTTTTGGTTTAACAAATTCTTCTTTTTTATTTTCTGCAAATTTTGGGATTGATCCGATAGCAATAGAAAAAGCTGCGAGTGGGGGAGAGCTTTCTCGTTTGATGTTGGCACTTCAAAAGTTAGTTTCTGAAAAGCGTGACTTGCCAACCATTTTATTTGATGAGATAGATACAGGAGTTTCTGGCGAAGTGGCACAAAAAATTGGGGTTTTATTGAAGCAAATGGGATCTAAAGTTCAACTTATAGCAATTTCTCACCTTCCTCAAGTTGCAGCAAAAGCTGAACATCACTTGTTTGTGAGCAAAGAACTTGAAAATAAGCAAATGAAGACGAATGTCGAATATTTGTATGAGCAAGATCGAATTAATGAAATTGCACGTTTGATGAGCGGCGAAAAAATTACGGATGCTGCAAAGTTAAATGCTCAAAATTTAATTTCTAATTGATGAAAGATTCCTTTCGCTTGTCAATGGATGCAATTGAAAGTCAAACTAAAATAAATTTTGGCGATTCTATTCTCTTTCTAGGAAGTTGTTTTTCTGAGGAAATTGGAAATCAGGCAATTTTATCGGGTTTGGATGCAATTAGCAATGTATTTGGCACTATATTCCACCCAAGACCTCTTGGACAATTACTTTTGGATGCTATTTATTCAGAAAAGGAAGTTGAATTTTTAAAAAGTGACGACTTATTCTTTCATTGGGGCAGTTCAGGAAAAATTTATGCTTTAACTTCAAATGATTTAAAGAAGCGAATACTACATGAACGTGAGGCCTTAAAAGATAAATTAGGAAAGGCAAAATTTCTTTTTATAACTTTTGGTTCGGCCTTCGCTTATCGCCATTTAGAAAGTGATAAACTTGTAGCAAATTGTCACAAACAAGCTGGTAATAGTTTCCAAAAAGAACTTTCCGATTATAAGGATTTAGTTGACTTTTGGCAAGGGATAATAAGAGATTTAATAAATTTTAATTCCAATCTACAAATTGTATTTACTTTAAGTCCAGTTAGGCATTTGAAAGATGGATATGTGGAAAATAATCGTAGTAAAGCATGTTTGATTCAAGTAATTACAGAATTGACAAAAAATCAAAATTGTTCTTATTTTCCTGCGTATGAATTGGTGATGGATGATTTGAGAGATTACCGGTTTTATAAAAAAGACCTTATTCATCCAAATGAATTAGCGATTGACTATGTTTGGAACTTTTTTTGTAAATCGTATCTACAGAAAGAAAACGTTGATGTCTGTGAGCAAGTTAAACAGATAAAACTTGGAAAAAATCATGTATCGCTTTATCCTGAGAGTAAAAAAGTACTTGAAAATAAGATTATCATGGATCAGAAAGAGAAAAAACTTTCTAGTATTCACGCAAATATTAAATGGTAAAGGTCCATTCAGTTTTAAAATCAGCTAAAAATCGCAGCATAATTTCATGTCTTTTTCTTGTTTGAAATCAACTATTTCACTAACTTAAAGTAAAATTAAGTTATGGAATTAGCAATAATTAATCAAAAAATCTATACAGTAAGGAGTGTAAAAATAATGCTTGACAGGGATTTGGCAGAATTGTATGAAGTTGAGACACGAGTATTAAATCAGTCTGTAAAAAGAAATAAAGAATTATTTCCGAGTGATTTCATGTTTCAATTAACGAAAGAAGAATATGAAAATATGTCATCACAAATTGTGATGACATCAAAAACAAAACGTCCAAATTCTGCATTGCCGTTTGCATTTACCGAGCATGGAGTTGCCATGTTATCAAATGTCTTAAAAAGTATAAAAGCTAGATTGATAAGTGTAGAAATCGTAAGGGCATTTATTGCATTAAAGAAATTTACACTTTCGAATCAAGAATTAATTATAAGATTAAACGAGATAGAAACACTATACAATCAAAAATTCAGTGATATTCATCAAGCTCTGAATTACCTTATTCAAAAAGATAAAAAAATAATTGCACAAAAACAGCGTGAAAAAATTGGATTTAAAAAGGAACAGTAGTTTTATATAAACACCCCTTTTTAAATGGCTGAAAACGGAAGAATATGAGTTTCTGAAAAAGGTTTAATAAGTTTGAAAATCTTGTTCGGGGTATATTTTTTGGAAACACAGAAATAAGTTTAAACAGTAAAGGTCCATTCAGTTTTAAAATCAGCTAAAAATCGCAGCATAATTTCATGCCTTTTTTCTGCAATTTCTTTAGCGGTATTAGTCTCCATGCGATCTTTCAATAAGAGTAGTTTCTCGTAAAAATGATTCACTGTATGACTTTTTGACTTAGCATATTCTTCTTTTGTTGCGTGCATTATTGGAGAAATATCAGGATTAAAAAGCGGTCGAGATTTACTACCTCCATATGCAAAAGCTCGAGCAATACCAATTGCACCAATTGCATCTAAGCGATCTGCATCTCTCACAATTTGTCCTTCTAAGCTTGTTTCTTGGTCACTTACGTCACCTCCTTTAAAGGAAATGATATTTATTAAGCTTGCTACTTTTTCTGCTAGTTCTTGATTGGCTCCTTCTGACATTAATAAATCAAAAGCTTTAGTAGCTCCTATTTCAAAATTATAATTGTTGTATTTATGATCTGCAATATCATGTAAAAGCGCAGTTAAAGAAATTAATTCAAAGTCGCCTCCTTCTTTTGATTGAATGAATTGCGCCATTTTTAAGACACGTTCAATGTGGAACCAATCGTGGCTTCCTTCCATTGTTTCAAATTGCTCGTGAATTTGTTTTTGAACTTTTTCTATTAGCGTATTCACCAAAACTAAAGCTTTACTATTCGTTTAGTAATTATTTGATTTTCAATATTTAATGAAATAAAATAAATACCGCTTTTGTAATTTCTCAGATCAATAGTTTGCTCTTCAATAGTAGTTATCAGTCGCCCTTCAAAATCAAATAGTGTAATTGATTTTATAGGTTTTCCACAATCAATAATACAAAAGTCGTTAGTTGGATTTGGGTACATTTTTACAGATATTGAATTTAGTTCACTATTCCCAACTGGATCTTCAATTCGAGCTTGAATAGAATCTAAATAAAGAATGTAGCCGTCAAATGTGGTATTAACAAAAGCAACATAGATAATTTGGCTGTTGTATCCATTTTCACTAAGATTTACTTCTCTTTCTGTCCACTCAAAATTCTCTTGTTCAATATCTCCAATAGTGTCCGTAAAACTACTAATTTGATTATCAGTTGTAGAAACTAAGACCATATAATTATCTGGAAAAGAAGGGTCGTGTGATTTTGCTTTCCATGAAATAAAATTTCCAAACGAAGAAAGAGATAGTGCTGGCGTAATTAACCAACGACTTGCGGTATCTTCAAGTGAAAAATAAGATGTTGCCGCAGCGACCTTATTTGTTGAATCTTCAGGATCTACTGTGCCAATCCATGCACTTGTAAAATTTGCAACTTGACTGTTTGGAGCATTAAAATCATTATCAACTATTGAATAATTTGTTGGAATCCCAAGTTGGAAGTCAGTATCTAAAATGTAAGATTGTGCAAATATTTCAACAGATAAAAAAAATAGGCAACAAGTAAAGATTAATTTCATAGCTCAAATTTACGATTAATCGACCAAAGTGATAAGGATGTCTTTAAATTCTTGGTAAAATTCGTCAAATTCACTTAGGCGAAGTTTAAAAAATTTATGAATTTCCTTCCAGTCTTCATCCTTATAAAAGTTAAATCCTTCTAGTTCCCACGAAATTCTTGAAATCTCTAGTCCTTCTTCTGTAAAAAAGCGTTCTGTCCATTGTGTTGGATACTTCATTTTTGTTTCCATCACTTTCTTTAGTTCACCTAATTGCTCCCAAAATATAGCTTTAATTGCTGGATCTTTAAATTGAATGTCGTAACATAAAGCTGTAAGTTTTCCATCACAAATTAAGCGGATGTAGGTATTTTTAACTTGGGTGGGATAATTTATCCAGTTAATGCGTTTTCCAGAGCTAGACATTCTTCGGCGCATAACTTCTTTAAAGCCAGCCCAAAAAAGTTCGTTGCGTTCTTTTTTATCTGCTTTGGGTAGCATGTCTTATTTATTTCCTTTTGCGTAGTCTGCAAGAAATTGCTGTAAGCCTAAATCAGTAAGAGGATGCTTTGCCAGTGCTTTTATAGCACTCAATGGGCCAGTCATAACATCTGCTCCAATTTCTGCACAATTTATAATATGCATTGGGTGGCGAACAGATGCTGCAAGAATTGCAGTATCGAAAGCATAATTATCGTAAATCAAACGAATTTGAGCTATCAGTGAAATTCCATCAGTTGAAACATCATCTAAGCGACCAAGAAATGGAGAAATATAAGTTGCACCTGCTTTTGCTGCCAATAATGCTTGTCCAGCTGAAAAAACCAAGGTACAGTTAGTACGGACATTTTTAGCGGAAAAATATTTAATCGCTTTGATTCCCTCTAAAATCATTGGTATTTTCACTACGATATTTTTGTGTAAAGCTGCTAATTGCTCTCCTTCACGAATCATTCCGTCAAAATCAGTAGCGATTACTTCAGCGCTCACAGGTCCATCAACAATCTCACAAATAGCAAGGTAATGATTTAGGATATTTTGTGCTCCTGTAATCCCTTCTTTTGCCATCAATGAAGGATTTGTTGTCACGCCATCAAGGATTCCAAGATCATTAGCTTCCTTAATCTCCTTTAAATTTGCAGTATCTATAAAAAATCTCATCGTCTATTTATTTCTGTTTTTTAACATTTCTTGTTGTTTTCTCTGCATTTCCTCAAGTTTTTCTTGGAAACGAGATTTCTTTTTTTCTTTAACACCACTGGCATTTTGAGTTTTTCTATTTGCCATTTTTACACGCAATTTATCTTCATCAACAAAAAACTTCTTAATCACCAACATCATTAGGATAGAAATTAAAGTAGAAATAAAATAATAGTAGCTTAATCCCGCAGAGTAATTATTAAAGAAGAAGATCATCATGATTGGAAAAATATACATTATAACTTTCATGTTTGGCATTCCCGGTTGTTGCGGCTGTTGCATGTTTCCACTATTCATCACTGTATAAACCAATGTTGTACCAGCCATTAATAAGGTAAATAAACTTACGTGATCTCCGTAGGGCCAAATATTGAATCCAAATTCAAAAATAGAGTCATAGGAAGACAAATCTTCTGCCCATAAAAAAGGGCGTTGTCGTAATTCGAAAGCTGCAGGAAAAAAGCGGAAAACTGCAAGTAAAATTGGCATTTGAATTAACATAGGAATACAACCTGCAAGTGGACTTGCGCCAGATTCTTTGTACAAAGTCATCATTTCCATCTGTTTTTTCATAGCATCATCCTTTTTCGGATATTTTGCATTTAATTCATCTACTTCAGGTTTTAGAATCTTCATTTTTACTGAGCTTACAAACATCTTCCATTGAATCGGCATTAGAATTAATTTAAGTACTAGCGTTAAAATAAGAATTGCAATCCCCATTCCAATTTTTGTGTTTACCAATAAGGTAAAAATAGGTTGAACGGCATATAAATTTATCCATCTAAAAAGCCCCCAACCAAAGTTTAAAATTTCATCGTAATCAGATTTATACGAGTTTAATATTTGGTAGTCATTTGGTCCAAAATACCATGAGAAAGACGCTTTATCACCTTTAAAATTTAGATTAAGTGTAGAATTATAATCTTTTAAATGCGACCAATTTTTTTCACTCCCTTCTTTGTAGGTTTTAACACCCATTTTTGAGCCAATTTTTTCAAAACCTTCTTTGGGTTGAAGAATTGATGAGAAATAGCTTTGCTTATAGGCAACCCACTCGAGTGCATCCTCAGCTTCTAGATAATCGTAAGCAGTTTCACTAAGATAGGAGAATCCCTCATTTTTTTGATTGTAGCAGATTGTTGAAACTCTTCTTTGTTCACTAAATAATCGTTCTGTTTTTCGAAATGCTGTTTTCCAATTTAATAGGATATTTTCTTTACTGATATTTTCTAATCCCTTGGCTTGAATTGTATAATCTAAGTCAAATTTATTTGCTTTTAAGACATAGGTTTGAATAATTTTCCCACCATCAATTCCCATTTCAAAGACAATTTTGTTTTCAGTTTGCTGTGAAACATCAAATAGATAATTCTTTGTATAAATCTTTTGGTTTTTAAAAGGGAATATAAGTTGGTTGTGCGCATCACCATCTCTAAAAAGACAAATTGGCTTGTCTTTCTTTTTAGAAAAATCATCATATGACTTATATTCTTTTAAATAAACTGCAGCAACTATACCGCCTTTTGTATTAAAATCAACGATTAGTTTTTCATTTTCTAATCGTATAATCTCCCCTTTTGAAACTACTTTAGCAAGATCCCCAGTTTTATTAGTAGAGGTTTTTATAGCTGTCTTTCCCCGAGCTTCACTTTTCTTCTCTTTGACTTCTCGCTCCGTTTTTTGTGCTGCTTCTATTTTTGCTTTCTTCAAATCTTCTTCTGAAGGTTGGTTTATAATTGAGAAAATTGTTAAGACTAATCCAATTAAGACTAAACCTGTTAGGGTATTGCGATCCATTATTTTTTTGTTTTATGAGTTAAGGCTGCTTGAACGAAAGCAACAAAAAGGGGATGAGGTTTTGCCACTGTACTTTTATATTCTGGGTGAAATTGGACACCAACAAACCAAGGGTGATTTGGGATTTCTATAACTTCCACCAATCCTGTTTCTGGATTTCTTCCCGAAGCAAGCATTCCAGCTTTTTCGAATTGTTCGAGGTAGCTATTATTAAATTCAAATCGGTGTCTATGACGTTCATTAATATTTTCTGTATTGTAAGCTTTTGAAGCTTTTGAATTTGATTTTAATTGACATTTATATGTTCCCAAACGCATTGTTCCTCCAAAATAAGAAACCTGTTTTTGTTCTTCCATCATAGAAATCACAGGGAATTTTGTCTTTTCAGAAATTTCTGTTGAGTTTGCATCTGTCATTTTTAAGACATTCCGTGCAAATTCGATAACAGCAACTTGCATTCCCAAACAGATTCCTAAAAATGGAATATTATTTTCTCTTGCAAAATTAACCGCTTCAATTTTTCCTGAAATACCTCTTGTTCCAAATCCAGGGGCCACTAATATGCCATTTAAATGCCCAAGACTTTCTTGAATATTTTCTTTTGTCAATGTTTCTGAGTGTATCCATTCCACATTAACTTTTGCTTCATTTGCAACTCCACCGTGAATAAAGGATTCACTAATGGATTTATAGGAGTCTTTTAATTCAACATATTTTCCAATGAGACCAATTGTAACTTCTTTTTTTGGATTCTTTAAGCGTTGAAGAAATGCTTTCCAATCTGATAAATCCGGTTTTATCCTCGTGATTAAACCCAATTTCTGCAAAACAACTTTATCAAGTTCTTCTGCTTGCATGAGTAGTGGGACATCATAAATTGAGTTTGCATCTCTCGCCTCAATTACGGCATTTATAGAAACGTTGCAAAATTTTGCTATTTTCTTTCTAAGTGTCAAATCTAGTTCATGTTCTGTTCGGCAACATAAAATATCGGGTTGCACACCCAATTCCATCATTTGCTTTACAGAATGTTGTGTTGGTTTTGTTTTTAATTCTCCAGCAGCTGATAAGTATGGAACAAGTGTCAGGTGGATGACAATACAATCTTCTTCATGCTCCCAAAGCATTTGACGAACAGCCTCAACATAAGGTAGAGATTCAATGTCGCCAACAGTTCCGCCAATTTCAGTAATAATGATATCAAATTTTCCATCTTTGGAAAGTAATTGGATGCGGTCTTTAATTTCATCAGTAATATGAGGAATAACTTGAACAGTTTTACCTAGATAATCTCCTCGTCTTTCTTTCTCTATAACAGCTTGATAAATTCTTCCAGTTGTAATATTGTTTGCTTGAGAAGTAGGGACATTCAGAAAACGCTCGTAATGACCTAAATCGAGGTCTGTTTCTGCACCATCATCCGTCACAAAACATTCTCCATGTTCATAAGGATTTAATGTTCCAGGATCGATATTGATGTACGGATCTAATTTTTGAATGGTTGTTGAGTAACCTCTTGCTTGAAGAAGTTTCGCTAAGGAAGCAGAAATAATACCTTTTCCCAGAGAAGATGTTACGCCCCCGGTTACAAAAACATACTTTGTTGAATTGGACATGAAATAAATTTGTAACTACGGGAAGCAAAGTTAATTAATTCTTCTTATTAGAGACAATTATAAGTAACGAATAATCAAAGATTAATGAACAATTGTAAAACTTTTTCTTAAATCCCCAAATTTATTAGATAGCTGCATGTAATATACGCCATTACTTAGGGTTTCAGTATTTATGGTATGAATTTGTGAATTAAAATTAAGTTTGTCTTTATAGATTTCATTTCCTAAGGCATCAAAAATCCTTAAGTCAATTTTTTCATTTTGACCAATATATGAAACATTTAGAGCTTGATTCGATGGATTTGGATAAATCATAAAATCACTTGGATTTAGATTTTCTAAAACACCAAGTGAACCTGAACAAGGATTCAAAACATTTACAGTAACTGGTTCATATACATTGTTTAAGGCTGCTGCATTTAGGGACAAACAAATTAAAGAATCAGAATTAATATTTTCAAGAAATACACGGATAAATGGTGTTAAAGTAGTATGTTTTGGAATCATGCTATCAATAAGTGATAATCCAGCTACTTGGCCATTTATTGAATTGTATTCTAATTGAACAGGATAGGTAAGGGGATTAATTAAACTTGATACTCCGCTTATTGTTGCACCATTTATAGCAAATTGATATCCTGTAACTTTTGTGCTTGAGTTTAAAATTGACACATCCAAATATCCTACTGAGGGGTTTGATAACTGTGTATAAACTCCCTCATTAAAAATTGTTACTACTTGACTTGGATTTTGTACAGTATTTGGAAATGTACATTCAGAATTATTAGTTGCACCATTCAAAATACAATTGGATAATAATCCGGCATCCCATATATTAATTGTATTATCTGCAGATAAATCGTTACACGATTGCGCATTTAGATCAAGATTTATGCTATGTTCTAAGTATGAAACAACGTCGTTAGTTTCAAGAATACTATTGTTATTTAAATCTCCACGAAGTGCAGTTCCATTACAATTTCCTTGACAGTCAATTACTGCATTACCATAAGCTATTCCGGCACAATCAACATAAGGCTGACAATTTGGAAGAATCTCGTACCCTTTTTCTCCGGCACTATTCATTGTTATACGAAGACAAACCTGCGCCCAATTATTTGCATAATTCGTTTCATAATGCCCCAATGCATCTGGAGATTGATCCCAATTTACTTTGATAGCTAAAATATATTCAGCAGTATCAACATCTGTAATATCAATCCATTGACATTCTAGCCCACTGCCATAAATATCTCCACATTGTTTTGAAATCCCCATATTAGAGCATCCATATTGGCCAGTGCCTCCATCATTGCATTCTAAATCCATCACACAAAATCCATTTTTATGTCCTATTGGAATATTTTGACCATCATTCCTGTATAAAATATAATCTGCATAACCTTCATAGTGGGCATGGCCATGGCAGTTTCCAAAAGTGAATTGAGTTGGATTTGCAGTTGGATTTCCTACGTAATAATCAATGTCACCAATATTTTTTATCCAGGTAGTAAAAGCTAAAACAGTTCGTTGGCCGTAGCCCGTCATACAACCTTCTACAACTTGACAATTCGTTGCCTGTTCTTCTCTTATTTCAAGAGAGTTTAGAATAACATCTTGCAGAATAATTAAATCAGGACCTAAACAATCAGGGCTTGGATAATATACACAACTAGAATCAGATAGTGTAGCATTTGGATTGTAATTACAAGCTAGTGGGTCCATACAGCCAATAATGGGTCCATCGTATATGATTGAAAAACCAAGGGGTGTAGAACAGGTAGTAGCTTCATTAATCCCAACTTTAATAATGTAAGTTGTTCCAGCGATTAAAATCGCATTAATATCAGCTAAATTCCCACAAATAGAGTTGTTGTCATTGTAAAATATAGTTCCAGTATTATCTACATTATAAGCGTAGGAATTACAAGATTCATACACCCATAATTTTGTATTACAAGTATTTAAGTCGCAGGTTGAAATTGAATACATTCCACTTAATGAAGGTGTGAATGAATAGAATGTATTTGGATAAGGGGCTGTAAAACTTCCGGAAGTAATAGGAATTGGATTGTTGCACGCAGAGCCTTGGGGGCAATTAAAAGTATGTGATGAAATAGTGCTAAATTGTCCACCTGAAGCTACAGTAATGCCCTCTAATTGAACATTAAAAGAACCATTTCCATAGCCACAGCAGATTCCATCACCATAAGAATCATACATTTCGAAACGAATACAAGCAGAAGAATCAACACAAAGTGTGTCATTGTTTGTAGTTCCATTGGCAATTTGAATATTATTTACAAATACTTTCCATGTTGATTCACCTGGATAATTATCTGGAACAATTGTGATTGTTAATTCAGATTGATTCACTGGACATTGACCAAAACTGTAAAATACAGAAATGAGCATAAAAAATAAAAATGCACTCGTTTTTTTCATTGGTTTTTTTTTAAAAGTAACTAATTATAAACTTATTTAGAGAATTTAAAGTAATCTTTTTCTTGAATTTGACGATTCGCTTCAATTTCTGTTAATGCTTCGCAAGAAATTAAAGTATTTTGACAATCCGCGGGTAATTTCTGGTAATATTTTGTTCCTTCTGTTTTCCATGCAAGCATTTCATCACTCACTTGTTTTATTACTTTTCCAGGATTTCCAACAACCAAGCTTCTTTCTGGAATTATCGTATTGCTAGAAACAAAAGTTAAGGCAGCGACAATAGAACCTTTTCCAATTACAACATCATCCATAATTACGGAATTCATTCCGATTAAACAATTTTCACCTAAGCTTGCTCCGTGAATAATTGCTCCGTGTCCAACATGTGAACCTTTCTCAAGAAGAACAGTTGTCCCAGGAAACATATGTATTGTACAATTTTCTTGAACATTACAGCCATCTTCTATGATTATCTGTCCCCAATCTCCTCGAATAGCAGCTCCGGGGCCAATGTAAACATTTTCGCCAATAAGTACATTTCCAGTAACGGTAGCGTTTGGATGAACAAAACTAGATGCTTTGACAACAGGAATAAAACCATTAAAAGAATAAATTGCCATTTTATTTAAATAGTAAGTCAAGTTTTGACCTAAATTTCAATAAAGGTACAATTTTGAGTTCAAATACTAAGTAATTTCAGTTGATTGTTTTACAAAAAAAAGCTCTTATGCTTAGGGATTTTAATTCTTGTGCTTATCTATAATTGCATCTAATGATTTCATGCCGTCAATTGCCGCAGAAATAATTCCGCCAGCATAACCGGCACCTTCAGCGCAAGGATATAAATTTGAAATTTGAATGTGCTGTAAAGTTTCTTTGTTTCTAGGAATTAAAACTGGTGAAGAAGTCCTCGATTCTGGAGCATGAATAACAGCTTCATTGGTTATAAAACCGTTCATTTTTTTTCCAAATTCTATAAATCCTTTTCGAAGTCGATTAACGATGAATCGTGGAAAAATAGCATCCATTTCAACGCTTGAAATTCCGGGCTGATAACTCGATTTTGGAAAATCAACAGATTTCTTTTTTTGAATAAAATCTAGTAGTCTTTGAGCTGGCACTTTCTGATTTTTTCCAGCTAATTCCCAACATTTCTCTTCTATTTCCCGTTGAAAATTTAAACAAATAAACGGGTCATTCGGATCGCCTTTTAAATCCTTAGGTTCAATACTTACAACAATTCCAGAATTCGAATAGGGATTATTTCTTTTTGAAGGTGACCAACCATTTGTGACCACTTCTTTATTTTCTGTAGCACATGGTGCAATAATTCCACCTGGGCACATACAAAACGAATAAACTCCTTTTCCTTCAATTTGTGCTACTAAATTATAGGAAGCAGGAGGTAAATACTCGTCATTTAACCTACCGTGATATTGTATTTTGTCAATCAATTCTTGCGTATGTTCAATGCGGACACCAATTGCAAATGGCTTTGCTAAAATCTCAATTTTTTTTCTGTGCAGTAATTCAAAGATATCTCTTGCAGAATGCCCTGTAGCTAATACAAGATTCGAAATTTTAATTTTTTTATTTCCATTTATCTCGATCTCAGAGATATTTTGATTCTTTAAAGTAAGATCTGTTAGCTTATGTTCAAAATGTATTTCACCACCGCATTCAATAATCTTTTCGCGAATTGCTGTAATTATTTGTGGAAGTTTATTTGTTCCAACATGCGGGTGTGCTTCTACTAAAATATCTTCGTTTGCTCCGAAATATACTAGCATTTGAAGGATTCGTTCAACATCTCCACGTTTTTTAGAGCGGGTGTATAATTTTCCGTCTGAATATGTTCCTGCTCCTCCCTCACCAAAGCAATAATTTGATTCAGAATTTACTCGCCCTTCTTTGTTTAGAATCGCTAAATCTCTTCTTCGTTCTCTGACATCTTTTCCTCTTTCAAAAATAATTGGTTTAAATCCTCTTTCCAATGCTCTTAATGCAGCAAATAGTCCTGCAGGTCCGGCTCCAATTATATGAATACTTTCTGATTCTGTGACATTTTTAAAGTCGAAATCAAAGTTGACAGCTTCATTGAATTCCTCTAATGAAACTAGGAAGTTTAGATTTATTTTTATTGCTCTTTTTCGCGAATCAATACTTCTTTTTTTAAGTAGAAAATAGATTTTTTGGTCTTTTTCACCTACAAATTCTTGTTTTAGCTTAGCAGAAATAAATTCAGAATTTCTTGCTTCTTCTGGAGAACATTGAAATGAAATTTCTTCCATTATCCCTCAAAAATTAAGGAAATCCACCAACCTTTATTGTATAATTTTTCAATTGGGCGATCAAAAGGTGTTTGTTCTTGGATTAAAATATTTTTAATTCCGTGCGAATATTTTAATTCTACCGCAAATTTAAAGTAGGGAGCAAAAAACTCAAGGCCCCCTCCAATTTGTCCCTGAAAGTCATTCTTCCGAATTTTTAAAAAGGGATCGATAAAATTTTGCGCAGATTTTTCTTGAGATTGTAAATCTAAAGAATAAGAGCCTCCTATTAGTGCATAAGCTGTAAAATTATTTAGACGCTTGGCTCTAAACATTAAAATAAAAGGAAAAGATAAATTTGTAGAATTTACACGTTGGTCTTTTAAATAGATTAATGTATCAAATGAGGTAATTTTCTCAAAGGTATAACTCAAAACTCTTTCTTCAAAAGACAGTGTAGGCATAAAACGTAATTTTAAGAGCGGAGTTCCTAATTTTAAAGTTGTTAGAATTCCGAGTTGCCCACCAATAGTTGGATTATTTTTAATTTCCTGCAATGAATAAAGAGCATTGTAAAATTGATATTGCTTGTTGTAAACATCTAATTTTTCATATTTCGTAAAATCAGAGGTATTGGTACCAAGCATAAAACCAAAATGAAAAAGTCTTTTATCAAAACTCTTATAGCGTTCTTGAAAGTAATTTTGAGAAAAAACTAAGTTTAGAGAAAAATAAAAAAGAAAGAGAACAGAGTATTTCATTTGCTATAAGTAACGAAAGATGATTTGCTTTGTTGCAGTTTTATTTTGTTCCTGTATAAATAGTTGCAATTCCGCCAGATAGAATAATAGATTGCACACTTTTGTAATTTAATTTTTTAAGGATACTTTCAAATTCTTTGCCCTCTGGAAATGCAGCTACACTCTCAGGGAGATAGGCATAAGCTTGAGAATCTTTTGAGATTCTTTTGCCAAAAAATGGTATAAAGTATTTTGAGTAAAATGAAAATACTTGTTTTACAGGAAATTTTTTCGGTTTAGAGAATTCTAAAATCACTATTTTCCCACCTGGTCTTATTACACGCAACATTTCACTTAATCCTTTTTCGAGATTTTCAAAATTACGAACACCAAATCCAACTGTCAATGCATCAAAATAATTGTCTTCAAAAGCCAAGTTTTCAGAATCTCCTAATATCATTTTTATGGTCTTATCATGACCTTTATTTTCCATTTTTTTTACTCCAACCTCAAGCATTCCAGAGGAAATATCTACGCCAATTACTTCATCAGGATTTAATTTTAAACTTGCAATAGCAAAGTCACCAGTGCCCGTTGCGATATCAATTACTTTTTTAACCTCAAGGTTTTTTAATTGCTTAATTGCTTTTTTTCGCCACAAGTGATCAATTCCAAGTGATAGGAAATGATTTAGGAAATCGTAATTAGCTGAAATATTATTAAACATTTCAGCTACTTCCTCTTTTTTAGATTTCTCAGAATTATATGGTTTAACTAGTTTTTCAGGCATATTGACTCCAACAAATAGTTAGCTTAGAAGTTCAGAAACCTCAGAAAATAAATCATTTTTAGAGATGCTTACAACACCTGATTTTTCACAGACTAAACCACCGGCTAAATTTGAAATTTCAGCAATTTGTTTTGTGCTCGCACCTGAAATTAAACACAAGGTTGCCACTGCAATAACAGTGTCTCCAGCACCTGAAACATCAGAAATACTTCTCATATGAGCTGGCACGTAATATTTTTCAGTTTGGTTTTTAATGAAGACACCATTTTCTGAGAGTGTTACAAATGAAATCTCGTTCTGTAATTTTTCTTCCAATACTTCAATCCCTTTCTCAAATAAATCTTTATTTGAATTAAAATCAAAATTGAGGTTTAATCCTTCCTTTAATTCTTTTAGGTTTGGTTTGAATAGACTTACACCTTTGTAGCTTAAAAAGTTTTCTTTTTTTGGATCTACTGCTGTTGTAATATCTTTCTCTTTAGCAATTTTAATTGTATTTTGAATTACAGAATCTGTTAAAACACCTTTGTTGTAATCTTCAAATATTATTCCGTCAACGCCTTGATTTATAATATTTTGAATTGTGTCATTTAATTTAATTTCTTCACTTTCTAACAAAGGAAAAGTACTTTCTGAATCAATACGAAGTAATTGTTGTTTATTGGAGATTACTCTTGTTTTTACTGTGGTTTTTCTCGCCATACTTTTAACAAGACCATCTGTTGAAATTCCATTTTTTTCAAATAAATTTAGGAGTTTATCACCTGAAGAGTCCTCTCCAATAACACCACAAATTATCGGTTTTGCTCCTAAGGCGAGTAGGTTTAGAGCAACATTTCCAGCTCCTCCTATTCGTGCATCTTCGTTTTCAAGGGAAACAATTGGAACAGGTGCTTCTGGACTAATGCGATTTACTTTGCCCATAACATAGGCATCTAGCATAACATCACCAATAACGAGTATTCGCAGTCCATTAAATTTATCAAACAAGTCTTTATAATTCACTAGTGTAAGTTTAAAAGCGCATTTTTAATTCTTTTCATTGCTTCTGTTAATGTTTTTTCTGAAGCTGCGTAGGAAATACGCATACAATTAGGATCTCCAAATGCTTCTCCACCAACAAGTGCAACAAGTCCTTCTTCTAGAAGATACATACACAGTTCTTCCGAATTAGAAATTTTTCTGCCATTATATGATTTCCCAAAAAACGATGAGACATTAGGGAATACATAGAAAGCTCCTCCTGGTTTGTTTGAAACAAGCCCTGGAATTTCTGCTAAAGCATCTAAAACCAATTTTCTTCGGCTTTTAAATGCACCAATCATTTCGTCTAATATTTTTGGATCAGCATTCATCGCTGCAATTGTTGCTTTTTGTGTAATAGAACAGGTTGCAGATGTAAATTGACCCTGAACTTTATCGCAGGCTGCTGCAATATCTTTGTGAGCAGCAATGTAACCAAGTCGCCAGCCAGTCATAGCCCATGCTTTAGAAACTCCATTTACCGTAACTACCTGATCGTATATTTCAGGGAATTGCGCCAAACTTTCGTGTTTTCCTTCAAAATTTATGTGTTCATATATTTCATCGCTAAGTGCGATTAAAGAGGGATATTTTTGTAAAACGTTTGCTAAATCTTTTAATTCATATTTGGAATATACAGAACCAGTAGGATTACAAGGCGTAGAGAAGAGCATTAATTTTGTTTTTGGGGTAATTGCTGCTTCAAGTTGAGCACCCGTAATTTTAAAATCATTCTCAATTCCTGCATGAACAATAACTGGAATTCCTTCTGCTACTTTGACAATTTCCAAATAAGAAACCCAGTAGGGAGCAGGTATAATAACTTCATCTCCAGGATTTATTAAGCTTAAAACAACATTTGCAATTGACTGCTTTGCGCCAGTAGAAACAACAATTTGATCTTTTGTATAAACTAAATTATTATCGCGTTTAAATTTTAAGGCAATACTTTCTCGTAAATCATCGTAACCCGGAACTGGCGTATACATCGTGAAATTATTGTTCATTGCTTCAAGCGCAGCATCTTTTATAAATTGAGGTGTAAAAAAATCTGGTTCACCTAAAGAAAGAGAAATAATGTCTTTTCCTTGCGCTTTTAATTCTCGGCTTTTCCTTGACATTGCAATGGTTGCCGATTCTTCCATTGTTAACAAACGTTCCGATAATCGAATCATGTAAAAAATTTTAACAAAGGTACTATTTTAAATAATTACAAAAAGACATCATTACTTTCATTCTTGTAATTTCAATTCTTCTATTCCTCTAATAAATCGGGACGTCGTTCTTTTGTTCTCTCTAGTGCTTTTTCTTCTCGCCAGGACTCAATCTCTTTGGTATTTCCAGAAAGAAGTACATCTGGAACTTTCAATCCTTTAAATTCTGGAGGACGCGTATAAACAGGTGGTGAAAGAAGCTTATCTTGAAAACTGTCTGTTAGCGCTGAGGTTTCATCGTTTAAAACTCCCGGAATTAGTCGAACAATTGAATCTACTAGAACTGCAGCAGCTAATTCACCTCCTGAAAGAACGTAAGATCCAATTGAAATTTCTCGTGTAATGTATTTCTCTCTAATTCTTTCATCAACGCCTTTGTAGTGACCGCATAGAATTATTAAGTTTTTACTTAAAGATAAATCATTACAGTGATTCTGAGCAAGAACTTCTCCGTCTGGTGTCATGTAAATTATTTCGTCATATGTTCTCTCCTCGCATAATTTTTCAATTAAGGATGCAATAGGTTCAATGCTCATTACCATTCCAGCTCCTCCTCCATATTGGTAATCATCAACGTTTTTATGCTTATTTGTAGCGTAGTCTCGGATGTTGTGAATACAGATTTCAACGTGACCTTTTTCTTGCGCTCTTTGCATAATAGAAATCGAGAAAGGGCTTTCAAGAAGTTTGGGAAGAATCGTTAGAATATCGATGCGCATAGGGCAAAATTACGCTATTTTTAGCTTTTCTTAAAGAAACACTTACTTCGTTCAGCATTAATATTGAAAAAACAATTATTTTAGCACTTCATTATTTGTATGAACTATTTCTTTTCTTGTCTTTTTTTTCTCTCTTTTAATTCTTTTTTTGCTCAAGACTCTTGGTCGGGCAATACAACTCCGTCCTATCCAGAATTAATCAATTATCTTAAAAAAGTAGCTAAGGAAAACAATGAAATTGAGTTGTATGCCATGGGACCCTCAGATTATGGCTTACCAATTTATATTTGTATTGTAAATGGTGCTGGAGATTCCTTAAAAACACTCAAAAAAGCAAGAGAGGAAAGCTCTATTTTAATTAACAATGCTATTCATCCTGGAGAACCTGATGGTGTCAATGCAATGTTGATTTGGATAGATACTTGGATCAAAAATGGCAAAAACACTTCTGACATTCCACTAATTGCTTTCATTCCTGCTTACAATGTTGGAGGTATGATGAATCGTTCATCAACAAGTCGTGCAAATCAAAATGGACCGGAAGAATATGGTTTCCGTGGAAATGCAAAGAATTTAGATTTAAACCGAGATTTCATAAAAATGGATTCTCAAAATGCCTTTACTTTCGCTAAGATTTTTCATGCTTTAGATCCAGATGTTTTTATCGACATGCATGTTTCAAATGGAGCAGATTATCAATATACATTGACCTATATTTCTTCGATGAAAGAACGAATGGCTCCTGAAATCAGAAACTTATGTTATTCCGAGTTACTTCCTTATTTGAGAAAATCATTAAAATCTAAAAAAATCGATTTATTTCCTTACGTCGAATTAAAAGGTGAAACTCCAGCACAAGGAATATACGCTTTTAATGATTTACCACGCTATGCAATGGGCTATGCTTCTTTGTTTAATTCTTTGAGTTTTACAGTAGAAACACACATGTTAAAACCTTTTCCTGAGAGAGTTCAAGCAAGTTTAGCATTTATGGAAGAAGTATTCAAGTGGACCTTTGAAAATCAAACAAAGATTGAGCTTTCCCGTAAAAGTGCATTTAAGTATTTTGAAACTCAAGACTATTTTAAGTTCAATTATAAACTAACTGAAAAAGCAGATTCAATTCTTTTTTTAGGTTTTGAACATGATTTCCCTATCGATGAAACAACAGGTTTAAAACGCCTTCGTTACGACAGAACAAAACCTTACGCCAGAAACATCCCACATTTTGCAAATTATTTTCCACAAGATTCAATTAGAATTCCAGAATATTATGTTGTCGGTGCGCAAGAAAAAGAAGTTATTGAGCGCTTAAAGTTCAATAAAATATACTTTACAACTGTTTCAAAAGAAAGTAGTTCTTTACTAAATACCTTGGTTGTGAAAGATTATAAAAGTCTCTCAAAACCGTATGAGGGACATTTTAAACTCAGTGAAATAGAAATTAAGTCAAGTCTTCAAACTATAAAATTAAAGCCGGGGGATATTTTAATTCCAAGTAAGCAAAAAGGCTCTAATTTTATTCTTTCAGTTCTTGAAGGTAGGGCAGAAGATTCCTATCTTTCATGGAACTTCTTTGATTCGTATTTACAACAAAAAGAATACTTTTCGAATTATGTTTTTATTGAACAAATTTCTCAGATATTAAAGGAGAATCCGCAGTTAAAAAAAGAATATGAAGAAATGAAAGCAGCGGATGAAAAATTTCGTAATTCAGAATGGGATCAATTGTATTTCATTTACTGTAGAAGTCCTTATTTTGAGCAAACATTTATGCGTTTACCGATTTACTATAAGTAGTTAGTATCCAACTTTAGTTCTTACGCGGTTTAAAACTTCATCTGCAACTAATTTTGCTTTTTCTGCCCCAATTCTTAGTGCTGAATCTATTTGTGCTTTATCTGCCATCAACGCTGAAAATTTTTCTCGGGGTACAGCAAATTTTGTGAGAATTAGTTCAAATAAGGCTTGTTTTGCATGTCCATAACCGTAATTACCTGCTAAATAATTTTTTCGCATTTGATTTATTTCACTTTCATTGGCAATTAATTTGTAGAGGGCAAAAGTTGCACATTTACTTGGATCTTTTGGTTCTTCCAAAGGTGTGCTGTTAGAAACTATTGACATGATTTGTGTGCGAAGTGCTTTTTCGGGAAGTAAAACATCGATATAATTTCCTCTTGATTTACTCATTTTTTCACCATCTGTTCCCGGCACAAGCATTGTGTCTTCTTCAATTTTTTCCTCAGGCAGGATAAATGTTTCTCCGTATTTTAAATTAAAGCGATTTGCAACATCTCTGGTCATTTCTAAATGCTGCTTCTGATCTTTTCCCACCGGAACAATTGTAGCATCATAGAGAAGAATGTCAGCCGCCATTAAAATTGGGTAAGTGAAAAGTCCACCATTTACATCATCCATCCGATCTGCTTTATCTTTAAAACTGTGCGCAAGCGACAAACGATTGAAAGGATAAAGACAGAGCAAATACCACATTAATTCACTTACTTGAGGCACATCACTCTGACGGTAGAAAACAGTTTTATTTGTATCTAAACCAAATGCAAGCCAAGTTGCAGCAGTGGCATAGCTATTTTCTTTTAATTGTGCACCATCTTTTATTTGTGTAAGCGAGTGCATATCAGCTATAAAGAGAAAAGATTCATTTTCAGCTTCGTTGGCTAATTTTAATGCAGGAATTATTGCACCAAGAATATTTCCAAGGTGTGGAGTTCCTGTACTTTGAATTCCGGTTAATATGCGCGACATTATTTTTTTTTCAAAAATAAGTATTAATACTGAATGCTGATAGTTACATTTTGCCAAAATTAGCTATATTTGAATATGCATAAACTCTTTGGGGTTCTTAGTATATTTTGGAAGCTTTACATAGCAATTATATTTTTTGTAATTGCAATCCTCATGTATCCTTTCTTTTTAGTTGTATTACTTCGTCCGATTTGGAAAAAGAAAAGCTTCAAGCTTTTTATTCTTTGGAGTTGGATGATGCGTATTTTGTGTTTTTATAGAGTTAAAACCATTGAATCTGCTGAATTACCGGAAGGACCTTATGTTATTGTGTCTAATCATACTTCTTATTTAGATATTTTCTTCATGCATTCGATTTTACCAAAATCCCCTTTTGTTTTTTTAGGTAAAAGCGAATTATTGTACTATCCAATAATTAGAACCTATTTTAAAAACCTTAATATTCCTGTTTATAGAAAGGATAAAAGAAAATCTGGTCAGGCATATTTACTCTCTGAGAAAGCTGTAAAAGAAGGTTGGTCGCTTGTTATTTTTCCTGAAGCTACTATTCCAAATGTTGACTGTCCTAAAATGCTTCCTTTTAAACATGGAGCTTTTAAATTGGCAAAGTCTTTAAATATTCCAATTTTACCCTTAACTTTTACAAGTAATTACAAGCTGTTCTCGGATCCCACAAATATACTTGGCCCAGCACAACCTGGAGTTTGTCGTTTGTATATTCATCCGTATATTTCTGTGGAAACGATTAATAAATTAGAGGTTTTAGAATTAACTCAAAAATGTTTTGATATAATAAATCGCCCTATTTTAGAAGAATTCCCACAATTTAAAGATTGATTTTCACTAAATTTGCACCATGGACATAAGTACTGAAACGATTGATCATCTTGCTCATTTAGCACGACTTGAATTTAAAGGGGCAGAGAAGGCAGGGATAAAAGCTGATTTGGAAAAAATTATTGGTTTTATGGATAAACTTCGTGAAATTGATACTAAAGATGTTGAGCCTTTAATTTTCATGTCTGATGAAGTAAATCGTTTGCGTGAAGACGTTCCACAAATAACGGTTACGCACGAAGAGGCCTTAAGAAATGCCCCGAAAAAAGACTCGGATTATTTCCGCATTCCAAAAGTATTGGACAAATAGGATTAAGCTCTTTTTCCGAGCTCAATAAGTTCTAAATCATGTATTTTATCTCCAGTAATTGAAAAACGTAAAATAGTTTTTACAGCATGAAAACCTTTGTAGCCACAGGCGCCAGGATTCATCCAAAGCATCTTGAGTTTTTTATCCATTTGGACTAAGGTTATGTGAGAATGCCCACAAATAAAAAGATCTGGTGCGCCATTAAGGCTTAATTCTTCTTTTGCTGGTTGTGAGTATTGATAAGGTTTTCCGCCAATGTGAGTAATGAGCACATTTACATCTTCAATTTTAAACCGTAAAAATTCTTTTGTTTCTTGTCGAATTTCGTGGTTATCGATATTTCCCCAAACGGCTCGTGTTGGTTTAAAAGCTATGAGTTCATCTAAAACTTCCATGCTTCCAATATCTCCGGCGTGCCAAATTTCATCAACATTACTAAAATATTCCTTGATTTTTGGATCTAAATAGGAGTGAGTATCAGAAAGAAGACCAATTTTTTTTGACACAGATCATTAATTTAAAAAATCTAGAACTGCACAAAAAGATGCTTTTTTGTGTTTACTAAAACCAATTCCGACTTTCGTGAGTTCACTGTCTAAGCAAGCTTGCCTATGTCCTAAACTTGGAACTTCGTGATCTACTAAGAGCTGCATTGCAATGTCTTTGCCTGTTTCCATATCGTAAGCAATACATTCGGCATTGTAAAATCCTTCGCATTTTTTTCTGTCGTGTCCCATATATCCTGATACACCTTGTTCTAAAGCGAAACAAATAGCTAATTCTCTTAATTCTTCATCAAAAATTAAGGCATTCATGGGTTTTGTAGTTTTTAAGTCACTCAATAAAGATTCTTTGTAGGGAGAATCTTCAAGGTATGCACCGTATTTTTCTGGTCCGAAGTAGGGTAGAACTTCAATTTTTGCAAATTTCAAAGGAAAAAGACGAGCAAGATTGATGTAGAGGATTGCCTCCTTTTCAATTTCTGATAATTCATCAATTAAGATACATGTATTTGCTTTTGCTAGTTCTTGCTCGGACCAAGTTTGAGAAAAAGAATACTGCGGAGAAATAAGAATAAAAAGAATAAGAAAAAGAGCAGTTTTCATTATAAAGGTTTTAATCTATAACTTTTAAATTTGCAAAACGTAACAAAACAGTTTTGCTCCCGTGGTGTGGAAAGAAAATAATTGCTTTTTTATCTGCACCACTTCCTTCGAGTTGCGTTATTTTTCCTTTTCCAAATCGTTCATGTTCAACATTGCCACCAACCATTAAATTTAAACCATCCGAATTTTTAGGTGGTAATTTATTTAGTTCATTCAGTGACTTTAGATTTCCTGGAACACTTCCAGTTTGTCTTGACAAGCTATTAGAAAAGGATCTCTCAAAATTTCCATTCATTAGTGACCTTCCCGTTCCTCGAGGTGGTGATTCAAATGTTAAGTAAATGGAATTTATTTCATCAATAAAGCGACTGGCTTCAGAGCTAACAGTTTGACCCCAAGTAAAGCGAGTGCTAGCATGAGATAAGGTGCAAGTTATCATCGCACGTGTTAGCGCAACGTAAAATAAGCGACGTTCCTCCTCCAATTCAGTTCGAGTAGTTAAAACCAATTGTGAGGGAAAAAGATTTTCTTCCAATCCAACAATATATACATGAGGAAACTCCAATCCTTTACTTGCATGAATTGTCATTAAAGAAACGTGGTTACGTTCTTCTGTTTTATCTTGGTCAGCATCTGTTAAAAGAGCAACGTCAATCATGAAATCAGCTAAGGATTTAAAATCATCGATCTCAGAATTTTTTACAAATTCCTGAATTCCTCCTAAAAGTTCCTCAATATTTTGAAATCGCTCGATTTCTTCAGTGCCTTTGTCTTTTTCTGATTTAAGCTCTGCAAAGATGCCACTTGCCTTTGCAATTCTGTCGGCTAGTTGAAAAGCGTCTATTTTGTATAACTCGGCACTAAAACTATTTATCATCCTAACAAAATCATGAATTTTATTTTTTGTACCATTATTTATATCACAGGGATATTTTTCGAAATCGCTCATCACATCCCATAAACTAACATTGTGTTTATTTGCACAAATTAAAATACTTTGAATACTTGTTTTTCCAATTGAACGTTTTGGGTAATTTATAACTCGTTTTACTGCTTCTTCATCATGCGGATTTGCCGTTAAGCGAAAATAAGCCAATAAATCTTTTATTTCTTTTCGTTGATAAAAAGATAAGCCGCCATATATTTTGTAAGGAATGTTAAGCTTTCGCAAGGATTCTTCAAATGAACGAGATTGTCGATTTGTACGGTAAAGTATTACAATATCATTAAAGCTTGCACCGGATTCTTGATTAAGATCAAAAATCTTTCCTGAAATGACTCTTCCCTCCTCATTATCTGAGAGTGTACGTATGACTTTTATTTTTTCGCCTTTAGTATTTCCAGTCCATACATTTTTAAAAATTTGGTTTTTATTTTTTTCAATAATACTATTCGCTGCTTCTACTATATTCTTTGTGCTACGATAGTTTTGTTCGAGTTTAAACAATTTAAAATCTGGGTAATCTACCCTAAAATTCAGTATGTTTTCAATATTTGCTCCACGAAACGAATAAATACTTTGTGCATCATCGCCAACTACACAGATATTTTCATATGCTGCCGCAATTTTTTTTACAATTAAGTATTGCGCATGATTTGTATCCTGATACTCGTCCACCATTATGTATTTAAATTTTTGCTGATAATAGTGAAGGACATCGGGAAAATTATTTAGCAGAACATTTGTAAAGTAGAGTAGGTCGTCAAAATCCATTGCGCCGGCTTTTTGACAGCGATTGGCATACCTCATATAAATATGTTTAATTTCTGGTATGCGACTCTGCTTATTAGCTTGTGTTAATTCCTCATTTTCTGCATATTCTTCTGGAGAAATTAAGTTGTTTTTTGCCGAGCTTATAATACCAAAAACCAAGCTGGGTTTATAAGCTTTATCATCAAGATTAAATTCTTTAATGATATCTTTAATCAGACTTTTAGAATCTTGCGTATCGTAAATTGTGAAATTACTTGGAAAGCCTATTCTATCAGCATTATAGCGCAAGATTTTTGAGAAAACAGAATGAAAAGTTCCCATTGAAATATTCTTTGCTTCGGAAGCCCCAACAATTTTACCAATACGATCTGTCATTTCTCTTGCTGCTTTGTTGGTAAAAGTAAGTGCTAAAATATTGAAAGGATCAACTCCTTGCTCAATCATATACGCAATCCTATAAGTTAGTACACGAGTTTTTCCAGAGCCAGCTCCAGCGATTACCATCGACGGGCCATAGATATTTTCTACGGCAATTTTTTGTCTTTCGTTGAGATCTTCTAAATAGGACATGAAAAAAAATGAATAAGTTCAAAATTAAGGATAATGTCACTCAAATAATTCACTTAAAAAGACAAATCAAAAAAGTTTTTAACACAATTTATCAAATTATGAATTAAAGATATAAAAGCATGAAATTTTATTTCAAGATAATAACATCAAACTACATGTATTAAAATTATCTTATACCAAACTACACCTAATTTTAGATCTAATAATATGTAAGATTTTTCTAAAAACTTGAGAAAAGTAGTACTAGGAATTTTATTTTTTTTAAAGTAAAATTTCCAAAGGATTTCTAAGTTCAAAGTTTCTATAAAAACACATTTAAAAAATAATTTAAAAATAAATTAATTTTTATTAACTACTTTTAAGTCAAATTTTAAAAAAAATGAAATTAATTTTCTCAACTTCAAAACTTCAAAACTTTATTTTATTGATTTTTGTGATTTCTTCTTCAATTTGCTTTTCACAAATTAATTATAAGGTTACAGCTGAAGCAAAATCTTTGATGTGTCCTTATTTATCTCCAAAATTTATGAGCCTTCTAGAAAAAGAAGGAGCTAAAAAAATGCTCAAACATGAGGATTATTCAATTACTTTTCAAATGGATAATGAGAAATCAATATCAGAGAAAAGAATTCTAGAATTAGTAGATCTTGTTGGCTATGAGCCTAAATTATTCAAAATTTTTATAAATAATGATAAATAAATTTATAAATCTTATTTTTTTAAGTTTTATATTATTGACTATTACTCAAGTAAATTCCCAAGACAACACTTTTTTCAGGAAATATAATCTATATGGAATGCAGGGGGGACTTCAACTCGCTGTAACGAGCGATGGAGGTTTTATTGCTACGGGGCAACATGAAGGTAATGGAGGAAATGGGGAATGTGATATTTATGTGTATCGTGTAGATTTATGCGGCAATATTGTTTGGTTTAAACTTTATGGTACCGACTCTCAAGAGGGGGGGAAAAGTATTAAGCAAACTTCTGATGGAGGATTTATTGTATCCGGACTTGGACCTTCAAATACATCACCAAGGGCTTTTAATATGAAATTAGATCCTAATGGAAACATAGAATGGGCTAAAAGATATCCAAGTGAATGGATGTTTTATTCTCATGAAGCAACAAATGGAGATTTTATATCTCTTGCACAAAATAGTTTATTTCGTACTGATTCAGTTGGTAATGTTTTATGGAGGAAATCTATCGGTTTTATGGGAAGCATGAACCTTTGGCTTGATGAATTAAGTAATGGAGATATTATTGTTACTTCTACTGGAAATGGAAGTGATATATACGTTGGTAGATTTACATCAATTGGTGACCTGGTGTGGATAAAAAAATATGGTACTGGTTATTCATCTGGTGATCATGTTGAATGGTCAGCAAAAGGTGTTGTAAATAGTATTGAAAATTCTGTTTGTGTAACATCTCCTACTTATTTAGGATCTCAAGGAGGTGAAAACATACTTGTTATGAAATTAAATTTAACTGACGGCTCACTTATTTGGAGTAAAGCAGTCGGTGGTCCTGCTTCAGATCAATCAAGAGATATACAATTGTTCCCAGGTGGTTATGCAATTGCTGGAAATACCGCATCTTATCCCGTTGCTATTAATCCTTCAGCAGGAATTATTCAAAATTTTGGTGAAAGGGATGCTTTGCTATTTACGATGGATGAGAATGGAAATGAAATTTGGGCTAGGACATATGGAGGAGATGAAAGAGATAAAGCAATTGGAGTGCAATATAATTCAGATAACGGGTTTACTATTGCTGCATATTCCACTTCATCAATATTTGGGAACTTTGATTCTAGTATGGATCCATTATTTATCAAAACTGATAGTATTGGAATTGTTGCTTGCCAAACTAATTCTCCGCCCTTAGTTTTTCAAGATGTATCGGTATCAATTACGCCTATTTCAACTCTACCTTCCAATGAGGGGATTGACTCTTATTCTTTTACACCAAATGTGATAGATTTTAACCCTTCTGATAGTTATATCTGCCAACAATGTATTTCCACACCTTTATTTCAAGTTTCTGACACTACAGTTTGTGTTGGAGACACCGTTAATTTTTTTAATACAACTATTATAGGATTAACATGCTTCCAACAATGGTACATTGATGGTCAACAATATGATGGTACTATAAATCCTTTTTATTCTTTCGATACTGAAGGTGATTATCAAATACAGTTAATGTCTACTTGCGGAGTAAATGCTGATACCTTTAATATTGTTATTCATGTATATCCAATCCCTACAGTTGATGCAGGAATAGACACAAATTTTTGTGTTAATGGAATTTTAACTTTAAGTGGGGAAGGTGCAGATACTTATATTTGGAGCAATGGTGTAATAAATAATGTCCCTTTTTCCCCTAGTTCCTCTGGTACATACAGTGTAATTGGCACGACAATTTATGGTTGCACAAATTATGATACTTTAGAAATCATAATAAACATGAGGCCGGAAGTTTTAGCGCAAGACACTATTCTTTGTAGCGATATTGCATGTGGTGTTACTTTAGGGGATGATATTGATGGACCAACTGCAAGTACTTACAACATTACTGCTATCAACTCAAATGGCCTAAGTGCTTCAGCAGGAACTCCACTTGTTGCCAATGGTGTTATTAATTCTAATCTATTTGATGATGCTTGGACAAATACAACGAATGCTCCTGTAGATGTTATTTATACCATTGTGCCAATTAGTGCAATAGGTTGTGAGGGAACTCCTTTTACCGTAACACTAACTATAAATCCAGAACCAATAGTATCAAACCAAGTTTTGACAGTTTGTAGTGATGTTGCATGTGGCCTTTCTTTAGCAAATGATATTGATGGTCCAACTGTTTTAATTTATGAAATCATATCGATAGATTCTGTTGGATTAAGTCCTTTCCCGTTAAATTCAACTATTGGCACCGGCTTTCCATCAAATGAAATTGTAGATGATGGCTATACAAATTTATCAAATGCTAGTATTGATGTAGACTATAAGTTAATTCCAACAGGTGTCAATGGCTGTATTGGTGATACTTTTTCCGTAATACTCACTGTAAATCCAGAGCCAATAGTGATAGACCAAAACACAACAATTTGCAGTGATGTTGCATGTGGACTTACTTTAGCAGATGATATTGATGGACCATCTGCAAGTACTTACAACATTATTACTATCAATTCAAATGGTCTAAGTTCTTCAGCAGGACTTCCACTCGTTGCTAATGGAGTCTCAAACTCTAATCTCATTGATGATGCATGGACAAATACAACGAATGCTCCTGTAGATGTTATTTACAATATTGTGCCAATTAGTGCAGTAGCTTGTCAGGGAACTCCTTTTACCGTAACACTAACTATAAATCCAGAACCAATAGTATCAAACCAAGTTTTAACACTTTGCAGCGATATTGCAAGTGGTCTTACTTTAGGAGATGATATAGATGGGCCAACTGCAAGTTCTTACAACATTACTACTATCAACTCAAATAGTCTAAGTTCTTCAGCAGGACTTCCACTCGTTGCTAATGGAGTCTTAAACTCTGATCTCATTGATGATGCTTGGACAAATACAACGAATGCTCCTTTAGATGTTATTTATACCATTGTGCCAATTAGTGCAGTAGCTTGTGAGGGAACTCCTTTTACTGTAACACTTACGATAAATCCAGAACCTGTTGTCTCAAATCAAGTCTTAACAGTTTGCAGTGATCTTGCAT
Source organism: Crocinitomicaceae bacterium (assembly GCA_044358215.1). GTDB lineage: Bacteria > Bacteroidota > Bacteroidia > Flavobacteriales_D > Crocinitomicaceae > UBA952. The sequence goes on along the minus strand of JBIKOE010000003.1, from coordinate 9,664 downwards.
GTGGTCTTACTTTAGCAGATGATATTAATGGACCAACTGCTAGTACTTACAACATTATTACTATCAACTCAAATGGTCTAAGTTCTTCAGCAGGACTTCCACTCGTTGCTAATGGAGTCTCAAACTCTAATCTCGTTGATGATTCTTGGACAAATACAACAAATGCCCCTGTAGATGTTATTTATACCATTGTGCCAATTAGTGCAGTAGCTTGTCAGGGAACTCCATTTACTGTAACACTAAATATAAATCCAGAACCTGTTGTCTCAGTCCAAGTTTTAACACTTTGCAGCGATATTGCAAGTGGTCTTACTTTAGGGGATGATATAGATGGACCAACTGCAAGTTCATACAACATTACTACTATCAACTCAAATGGTCTAAGTTCTTCAGCAGGATCACCACTTGTTGCAAATGGAGTCTTAAACTCTAATCTCATTGATGATTCTTGGACAAATACAACGAATGCTCCTGTAGATGTTATTTATACCCTTGTGCCAATTAGTGCAGCAGCTTGTGAGGGAACTCCATTTACTGTAACACTCATTATAAATCCCGAGCCCATTGTTTCAAATCAAACCACAACAATTTGCAGTGATGAGGCATGTGGTCTGACCTTAGCAAATGATATTAATGGACCAACTGCTAGTTCCTACAACATTATTACTATCAACTCAAATGGTCTAAGTTCTTCATCAGGACTACCACTCGTTGCTAATGGAGTCTCAAACTCTAATCTCGTTGATGATTCTTGGACAAATACAACAAATGCTCCTGTAGATGTTATTTATACCATTGTGCCAATTAGTGCAGCAGCTTGTGAGGGAACTCCCTTTACTGTTTCACTCACTATAAATCCAGAACCACTGGTTCCAAATCAAGTCGCAACAGTTTGCAGTGAAGAACTAATAGGTGTTACTTTGGCAAATGATCCAAATGGCCCCAATTTACAATCTTGGAACATCACAAATATTTCAATTGGTAGTTCATTGGTTCCTAATTCTGCAAATGTAAATGTAGGGACAACAATATCTAATCAGTATATAACAGGAGATATTTATGTAAATAATTCAATTTTAGACATTGATGTAATCTATAGCCTTATACCAAAGGCAATAAATGGCTGTATAGGAAATCCTTTTACAATAACAATTACTGTCAATCCTTTACCAGTTTTCAATGTCTTTGATGCTGTAGTGTGTGCCGATCATTATGTTACATTAACAGGAAATCCGTCTTCATATTCGTATAATTGGGATCATGGAGTATCTAATAATGTGCCATTTATTCCACCCTATACAGATACCTACAATGTAGTTGCAACAAATACAATAACAGGATGTATTCAATATTCAAGTGCACTGGTTACTGTTCATCCAAATCCCATTGCAGACTTTATTCAAAGTTGGGATGAATTAATGACAATATTTACAAATACATCGAGTGGGGCAGTAAATTATTATTGGAATATGGGTGATGGAGGAATTATAATTACTAGCAAAAATGTAAGTTATACTTATCAGATTATAGATAGTGTAAGTTACATTGTTACCTTAATTGCAGAAACTGAATTTGGTTGCTTAGATACTATTTCACGAATCATTACTACTCCATTGGTTTTTTATGTTCCAAATTCTTTTACACCAGATGGCAATGAAAATAATAATGAATTTACACCAGTTTTTTCAAGTAAAAGAAAAGTTGAAAATTATTCACTAAGTATTTATGATAGATGGGGAGAAATTGTATTTGAAACAAAAGATATAGATTTTGGCTGGGATGGCACTTATAAAAATAAAGCTGCACAAATCGGCACATATACTTGGAAGTTACATTTTACTAATTTATTTAGCTCAAAAAAAGAACTAATAAATGGTCATGTAAATTTACTGAGATAGTCTTATTTCAATAAAATTAATCTCTTTTTAATGCTTTCTAATTTTACAATTAAAGCACTATTTTTTGATTCTTCGGGATTAAGATTATTTTCACTAACAGTACTTTTCTCTTTTGATTTTAAGGCTTTTTTAGCTCCTTCAATCGTATATCCCTCAATTTTAACCAAAAGATAAATACGGTTTATTTTCTCAATTTCTTTAACACTGTATAGTCGATTTCCTTTGGCGTTTTTTTTAGAAATAACAAATTGAAATTCTTTTTCCCAAAACCTTAGTAGAGATGCATTTACACCAAATAAGTTGGATAACTCACCAATTGAATAGTATAATTTACTAAGATGTTGAATGTCAATTGTTGGCACCTACTTTATTAAATTAATTCCGAAAATAGTTATAATTTTGCAATTAATGAAGAATACGACTCTATTCAAGTTTATTTTATCTTTTTTTTGGATATCATTTTCTACATTAATTAATGGTCAAACCGTTGATGTTAAAAAAGAGTATTTAAATAGCTCTGATAGCATTGTAAAAAAAAACAATCCAAAGGCAGATGCAATAATTTCTTACGCTAAAACATTTCTTGGAGTTCCTTATCGCTATGGTGGTTCTACACCTTCAGGTTTTGATTGTTCTGGATTCATTAATTATATATTTGGAAATTTTGGATTTTCTCTTGTTAGGTCTAGTTTTGGCCTAGCAGACTTGGGAGAAACGATTGCACTTTCAAATATCCAACCCGGCGACTTATTATTTTTTAAAGGTAGTAACATAAATTCTTCGACTGTTGGTCATGTTGCATTGGTTGTAGAAGTTGCTCCAAATACCTTAAAATTTATTCATTCTGCAAATGGTGGAGTTAGAATAGAAAATTTTGTGACGAGCAAATATTACATACAACGATACATCAAAGCCAAGCGTCTCGATTATGGAGGCAACTAAACATTTTCCTTATTTTTATGTTCTCGAAAAATGAATAATGAATTTAAAAATGATCGAAAACAATGGTTATTTGTTTTTTTAGTTGGCTTATTTGTTACTAATGCTGTAACAGCAGAATTGATAAGCAATAAATTAATTTCAATTCCTCTTTCCTTTTCATTAAATGGACTAAATGTTGGACCTTTTACCACAATTGTTGGTATTTTACCATGGCCGATTGTTTTTATCATAACCGACTTAATGAACGAATTTTATGGTGGTAAAGCAGTCAGACGTGTTTCATGGATAACTGCAATTTTAATTGCCTATTGCTTCATAATTGTTGGACTTTCAATGCAAATTCCTGCAGTAGAAATACCAGGTTCAAATTTATCTGATACTGCATCTTACAACAAAGTTTTCGGACAAGCTCAAATGGTAATCGTAGGAAGTATCGCTGCCTTTTTAGTATCTCAATTATTAGATGCATTTATCTTTCAATACATTAAAAGTAAAACAGGAGATAAATTTATCTGGTTGCGAAGCACTGGGAGTACACTTTTCTCACAATTAATTGACTCCTATATCGTTTTGTACTTTGGATTTGTTTTACCCGGTTCCTTAACATTTGCAGAGTATATGAAAATAGCGCCAACAAACTATGTGTTGAAAATATTTATAGCTATTGCATTAACTCCAGTTATTTATTTAGGACATTATTTAGTAAAAAAATACTTGAATAAGAAAGAAATTAAAGAATTAATTTAAGGTATTTACTTTTTGCTTTCTTGCAATAATTACAATTAAATAGATACATGCAATAGTTGCCATCATAGCTCCTATTAAAAATGTTAGAAAAATTGTTGATTTTGTGCTATCATAACTTACCAAGGTTAATAATGCACCAAACATTATTCCAAATTCTAAGGCAATAAACATCGTTCCTGCTCCAACTCCTCTTCGATCTTCATGCGATAAATCCGCTGTCCAAGCAAACATTGTCGGACTTGTTATGCCTGTTGCAATTCCAAAAATAATGGCTGCAAAAATATAAGAAACAATAGAGTTTGAAGTCCCCACTAATAACATACTTATCACCAATATAAAACAACCAATTAATAGCGTTTTTTCTCGGCCAATTCTATCTGAAAGTGAACTTGTCAGCAAGCGAATTAAAATCGTCGCAATTACATAGATTCCAAAGAAAAAACCTTTATTTGAGATTCCTAAATAGGTAGATAAATCTGGGGTAAGAACAAAAATCATCCCGGAACACATTGCACTAAGAAGCATGACAAATGCAGCGGGTAAAACATTTGGTTCAAAAACATCTTTCCAAGATATTTTGAGGAGGTTGAAATTAAATTCTTGTTGATTTACCAATGTTTCTTTTATCCAAAAAACAAGGATGAAAGCGATTAAGGAAAAGAGTGCTCCAATCAGAAAAAGAAGTGTGAAGCCAAAGGATAAATAAATCCAAGAACCTAAGGTTTGTCCAACTCCAATACCTAATGAAATAAAGGTTCCCCAAATTCCCATTGCATGACCTCTTGATTTCTCTGGTATTAAATCTGTAAGTAAAGCTGTAGCTCCAGTTGGTGCAAATCCTGCGCTAAAACCATGTAAAAACCTTAAAATCAGAAAAAATAAAACGGAATAAGAAAAAGGATAGATTAGCATTACAATAAATGAACAAATAATTCCTAAGTAGATTACTTTTTTTCTACCTATCGTGTCTGCTAATTTTCCTGAAAAAGGCCGCGATATGGCCGCAGATATTGTAAACAAGGTGATTATTAATCCTTTTTTATCAGCTCCATCTAAAATACTTATGTAATTATTTAGTTCTGGAAGGATTAAATTAAAACTGGTCATGAAAAAAAACATAGCGAGGCACATCAGCCAAAAATTCTTACTATATTTATTTTTCATGCGCAAAAGTACAGCTTATTCGTTTGCGCTTGAACTAAAAAGTTGTGTATGTGTTTTAAAATTATGACTAGAACTTTTTTGTTAGCTATTACATTGATTTTTATTTCAGGATGTTCGGCTCAAAACGAAATCAATAATGGAAGTACAAAAAACCAAGAAACAGAAATGTTTAATGGGAAAGCCCTTCCGAAAAATGTGTGTAATGTTATCCGTGATGGTGGAACTGAGGCTGCTTTTTCAGGTAAATATTGGGATCATCATGAAAATGGTGTGTATAAATGTGTAGCGTGTGAGTCTGTACTTTTTTCTAGTGAAACTAAATACGACTCGGGTTCAGGTTGGCCTAGTTTTTACGATGTTTTAGTAAATGGAAATGTAAAAAAGAAGAATGATTTTTCTTTTGGGATGGAAAGAATTGAAGTTCAATGTAATAAATGTGAAGCTCATTTAGGGCATTTATTTGATGACGGTCCAAATCCAACGGGTCTTCGCTATTGTATAAATTCTGCTTCACTAGATTTTGTTGCAGATGAGAAATGATTTTAAATTGATTTTATGATAGAAGAGGCAACATTAGGTGCTGGATGTTTTTGGTGTATTGAGGCCTGCCTCAGAGAATTAAACGGTGTAAACGAAGTTTATCCTGCTTACGCTGGCGGGGAAATTGTAAATCCAACATATGAACAAATATGTACAGGAAATACTGGTCACGCTGAGGTAGCAAGAGTAATTTTTGATACTGATAAAGTTAGTTTTGAAGAACTTTTGGAAGTATTTTGGTTTATTCATAATCCTACGCAATTAAATCGGCAAGGAAATGATGTTGGTTCTCAATATCGTTCTGCTATTTTTTATCATTCAGAGGAGCAGAAAAATAGTTCAGAGAGTTACTTAAAGCGTCTAAGCGAAGAAAAAGTTTGGGATGAGGATATCGTGACGGAAATTACCCCAGTTTCAACATTTTATAGAGCGGAGAATTACCACCACAACTATTTTGCATTAAATCCTCAAAATATGTACTGCCAAGCTGTAGTTCGTCCAAAAGTTGAAAAATTTAGGAGAGTTTTTGCTGAAAAGAGAAAGAAGTAAAAATTAGTTATTCTGGGGCTAAGCGTAAAACGATTCCCTCTATTTCATCGCTTAATTGAATCTGGCAACCCAATCTACTATTTTCTTTCACAAAAAATGCTTGGTCTAGCATATCTAATTCTGCATCACTTTGGGGAGGAAGTAAAGTTTCGGATTCTAAGTAGCATTGACAAGTTGCACACATTGCCATTCCTCCACATTCTCCAATAACAGGCAAATCATAGGCTTTACAAATTTCCATGATATTCATATTCATATCCGTTGGCCCTTTCAGCAAATGATGCTTATTTTCTCTATCAATAATTGTTAGACTTATTTCATTCATCACTATTTTATTTTAATTGTAAATCCGTAGTAAATTGCTACCATTGAATTGTGTTGCATATTGTCTTAGTCCATATTCTGAATTAGTCATCGGAGAGCCATCATACAAGGAAAATGTAGCATTGTTGCACGTATCTTTTAGCACTAAAAAATTATTTTGATCCGGAAATAAGGGCAAAAAACAAGTGCCTTCGGGATCTGCTGGCGAATGTCTATCAAATGCTATGAATTCATCAATTGATCTGCGGTAGACAATGATTCCTCGTGAACCACCATTCACATAAGCCCAACCTCCAACTCCTGTCAACTCAATATAACTTGGAAGATTGATGTCAATGGTAATGTCAAATGGAATATTTGGAATTATATTAGTATTATTTTTACTACACTTCGATGAAATTAGAAGTAAACAAATAATTATAAAAGCAAGTGATTTCATAAGGTAAAGATACAAAAACTGTTTGTGTTTTCTTTATTCAACTATAATTCACCCATTTTTTCTTCCCATTCACTCATTAATGTACTGAGCGCTGTTTTCTTTAGTTCAAAAGATGTAAGTATATCGCTGTGCGTTTCTCCCGTCGAAAAATCAAGCTGTCCGATGGAAATTGTTTGCTCCTCTATTTCTTGCTCAACAGTTGATATTTTTTCTTCAATACGCTTCAGTTCCTTTTCAATTTTTTTGTGCGCTTCTGTTTTCTTTTGGATTACGACTTCTTTTTCTTTTGTAATCACCTTAGTCTCTTTTTTCTCAACCTTAATTGTAGAAGAGGATTTATTCATTTTATAATCTAAATATTCTTTTAAACTAAAATGATGAATCTTTAATCCTTGATTTTCAATATCCCAAATTCTATTTGTTAATCCATCTAGAAATTCTCGGTCGTGAGAAACAACAACAAAAGTTCCTTGGTAGCTTTTCAGTGCTTTTTTTAGTACATCTTTACTCTGAATATCAAGGTGGTTTGTAGGTTCATCCAAAATTAAAAAATTGGAGGGGCTTAATAATAATTGACAAAGCGCTAATCGTGTTCTTTCTCCTCCAGATAAAACACTAACTTTCTTGTCAACATCTTCGCCACTGAATAAAAATGTCCCTAGAATTGACCTCAAATCTTTTCGCATTTCTCCTTTTGCGATATCATCCACGGTATCAAACACCGTTTTTGAAACATCTAATTTTTCAGCTTGATCCTGTGCAAAATAGGTTACGTTGACATTGTGGCCATATTCAACAATTCCAGCATAATCAATTTCCTTCATAATTGCTTTAAGGAGTGTTGATTTACCAACGCCATTTGGTCCGAGTAGAGCAATTTTTTCTCCACGACCAACAGTAATTCCTATTTCTTTAAATAATTTCTTTTCACCGTATGATTTTCCAAGGCCTTCTAATTCTAAAACCCATTTTCCAGGTTGAACACTTAAGGGGAATGTCAATTTCATTTTTGCAACTGAATCAGACTCAACTTCTATACGTTCTGTTTTCTCTAATTTTTTAATTAGAGACTGAGCAAAAGAAGCCTTACTACTTTTTGCCCGAAATTTATTTATGAGTAGCTCTGTTTGTTTAATTTCTTTTTCTTGCTGTTTCTTTGCTTGGCCAAGTCGATCTAATTCTTCAGCTCTTACCTCTTTATATTTTGAATATGCATATGGAAAATCAAACACTTTTGCTAAACTAATTTCTAAGGTGCGTTTTGTAACATTGTCAAGAAAAAGCCGATCGTGTGAAATAATGATAACTGCACCATCAAATTTCTGTAAATAAGTTTCTAACCAACCTATTGAAATAATATCTAAGTGATTAGTTGGTTCATCCAATAGAATAATGTCGGGTTCATTTACAAGTATTCTTGCAAGTTCTGCTCTCATTTTCCATCCACCCGAAAAGGTGTTGAGACTTTTTTGCATATCATCTTGCGTAAATCCAAGTCCCAATAAAGTGGAAGTTATTTTTTCTTCCCACTGAAAACCATCTATAACCTGAAATTCATAATTTAAGTCGCTTAATTCATTTAGCATCTCTAAATAATCATCGCTTTCGTAATCTGTACGAATTACAAGTTCGCCATTTATTTCTTCTAATCTAGTGCGAATAAAGTTGAGTCGCTCGTTTGAAAAATTCAGAAAGTCAAAAACACATTTATCTGTATCAATTTTGATATCTTGGGTAAGATATCCTATTTCAGTTCCCTTTGGCAGATGAACAAAACCTTCACTTGCTTTTAGTTTTCCTGATAGTATTTTTAGCAATGTTGACTTCCCCGCACCATTTTTTCCTACCAAACCAACCTTATCTCCACTGTTAATTTGAAAGTTAACATTTTTAAAAAGATGGCCTTGAGGTAAGAAATACCCAAGTTTCTCTAAATTTATCATGGCGCAAAATTACGCTTTCAATTTATATTTACTTTGATTTTTCTTTTTGTCTATTTGTATATATTTTTATCTCTATGCAACATGTATGGTTTTTTTGTGTTATATTTAAAAATATTTTATAAATTACATCCTAAAATGGGTAGACCACCAACAAGACCAGCTCGACTAAAGAATGGTTTTTATATTGAAGTTAAATCTCAAGGTTCAAGTGCGATATTAATTCGTCGTGATACACGTGAACAAATGGTAATTGCAGCAGAAGATTATGCAAGATCAAAGAATGTTACTATTAAAGGTGAGATGCTTAATGATAAGTGGGTACCTGAGTAGTTTATAAACCTAAATTCTTTCTCTTATTTATTTTTTTGATTAATAGTTTTATAAATCCATTTAATTTATAGGTCTATTATTCATGAAATCAAATGATTAAGAAAAACATTTATTTTTTTTTGAAAAAATCTTAAAAAAAATATTGTTTAAATAAAAAGTATATGTAACTTTGCACCCCGGAAATAATTAACGCGTTATGTTAAACCAGTAAAAAGTTGAAAAAATTAGTTTAATAAAGATTAAATTAATTGACTAAAGAAGTTCTTTGAAGTATTGAGAAATAAGGAAACAACAATTTAAGAAAACTAAACAAAAATCCTTGAAGCCTGTATTAAAATTCAAAGTTATTTACAACGGAGAGTTTGATCCTGGCTCAGGATGAACGCTAGCGGCAGGCCTAACACATGCAAGTCGAGGGGCAGCACAAAGATAGCTTGCTATTTTGGTGGCGACCGGCGCACGGGTGCGTAACGCGTATGCAATCTACCTTATACTGGGGTATAGCCCGAAGAAATTCGGATTAATCCCCCATAGTACTGATATACCTCATGGTAATTCAGTTAAAGTTTCGGCGGTATGAGATGAGCATGCGTCCTATTAGCTAGATGGTAAGGTAACGGCTTACCATGGCTACGATAGGTAGGGGGCCTGAGAGGGTGACCCCCCACACTGGTACTGAGACACGGACCAGACTCCTACGGGAGGCAGCAGTGAGGAATATTGGTCAATGGGCGCAAGCCTGAACCAGCCATGCCGCGTGCAGGAAGAATGCCCTATGGGTTGTAAAC